>JALSHW010000117.1 GCA_026982035.1 Phycisphaerales bacterium
CGTGTTGTGAGACTGGTGTGTGGGCATTGGCATCCTTGGCCCGAGTTTGATCGGGGTGTTTGCAAGAGCATATACCGCTTGGAAGCGTGAGCGGTTCTGGTGAAGTTTCAGTTGGACCGAGAGTGGTATTTTTAGGGGGTTAGGCGGCGATTTCAGAGGTGGATTCAATCTCTTGGATTCGGAGAATTCGGTCATCGGTGATCACTCTGGCATGATCGCTGAGATTGACGGTTTGTCCTCGGTAGGTGATGCTTGGAGAGCCGGTGGGGCCCAGTTCAATAGTTGATTCTCCAAGCAGTTCGGTGGGGAACTCTGCTCGGTAGCCCGGGAGGTAGACCACGACTTTGGCGTAGATGGCTTTTTGAATATTGAGTCGGGGGAGGGTGTTTTTTTTCAAGATTGCATGGAGTTTTGTTCGTGCTTCGTTGAGCATATTTTCTCGTTGTTTGAGTTCGTCGATGGCGAACTGCATTCCCATTTGTTCTTCGATTTGAGAGGCCGTTGGTTTGGCAATTGCTGCGGAGTACGCATCCAGCTTGGACATTTCAGACTTCGTTTCGGATTCGATTTTTGGAAGGAGTTCGTTGATGGCTCGGATTTTTTGTTCAATCTCTGGGAGTGATCCGATGACTAATTCTGTTTCGACCCCTTGGACGGATCCGACGGATCCAATTTGGGCTCCCATAGAAGCATGGATACTTCCGCCTCGAATAGCGGCATTTTCGGCATTGAGTCGTTTATGGATTGTGAGTTGAGAGTTTGTGATTTCGCCTTTGACAGATGCGTCTCCGTGTACTTCTGCAATGACCGCTTCGAGGTATCCGGCTTCGAGATTTTTTCCAGCTTTGATGGTTCCGGTTTCTTTGCCTGCCATTCCACGCAGGAGCGTGATGCTGCGTTGGGACTCTATGTCTGCAGATTCAACCAATCCTTTGATGGAAATATCGTCTTCGGCTTTGATACTGAAGCGGTCGCGGACTGAGCCGTTGACAACAACTGACCCTGGAAAAATGATGCGTCCGGTCTGAAAATCGACATCGTTTTTGACGAGCAATTCATTGGAGATTGAGATTTTGGAAGGTTCAGCGGTCAGCACTCCTGAGATGGCGGCGGTGCATACTCCGTCGGCGGCTACCAAGATTGAATCGTCGAGTATGCCTTCGTTGGACTTTCCTTCATGGGCTGGAATGACTTTTCCAAAAATGTCTGAGCCGTCGAAACCATCGGATTTTTCGGATTTTGTTGCAATTTCATCACCCTTGTGAACAACGACAAAAGTCATTTGGTCGTAGTGGCTTACTGCGTCTTGGGTGTCGTCGTCGGGGTGGTCGGGTGCGGGGTCTTGTTCTACATTCCCTTCCTTTATTGCTTGTTTTCTGGCGCGTACGCGTTCGATTTGTTCGGCAATATTTTCTTTGATTGTGTAGGTGACGCAGTCGCCATTGACCGCTTGTTTTCCATTGGCGACAACCATTTGGTGAGGTTGGAGCGGTGCCTCAATGATTTCTTCACAGAGCCGGGCCAAAGCATCGTGGTCGATTGCTGAGGCAAGAATTTCATGTCCCAAGAGGAAGGCCTCAAAGGCATCTGGACTGATGGCTTTGACCGATTCGAGCGGTTCGACATGCAAAGTCCCTTCAAGTTTTGAAGGGTCGGTACTCAGCTTCAGCAGATGGTCGAGATCGCATTGGCCTTGTTCCATGGAGGACTCCGTTTATAGCAATGATCGAATCGCCATCGCCTATGAGCCCGGCAGACATTTCTGTCATGCCGAACACTTTGCAAGCGTTTCAGTGATTCGCTCGGAGAGCAGATCAGGCGTGAATGGCTTGACCACATAGTTGTTGACACCAGCTTTGATTGCCTCGATGACTCGAGATTTCTCCGCTTCAGTGGTCACCATGATGAGCGGTGTGGTTTTGTCGGTTTGGCGGAAGGTTGTGACAAAGGTCAGTCCGTCCATGATTGGCATGTTCCAATCCACCAGGCAGAGGTCTGGGTTGAACGCGCCGATCTTTGAAAGGGCGTCTTGGCCGTCGCAAGCTTCTTCGATCTCGGTGTATCCGAGTTGCTTGAGAACAGACTTTTGGATGTTCCGCATGGTTTTTGAGTCGTCGATTAACAGAATTTTCATTGCTTACTCCTAGTCGTCAATAAATCGTGGGTTGGTGTGCGATGGTACGGTGTTTTACGCAGCGGCACTGGTGTTTGTGGGGACTTCGGCTTCGGCTTCACGCAGTGCTACTTCAAGAACGACTTCGCCGCAATCGGTTGAACAAGGGATCAGCACACAAGGTGTACCGGATTGAACCGCAATGGTGTGTCCTGATCCGATGACGACCGATGGGCAAGATATGGAAACGCTTTTGCGTTGAAATTCGGCTTTGGCATTTCCGGAAATCATGTTGACCAGTTCGCCGACAGCATCGGCAAAGTCTGGAGAATCTGAATCAAACTCCATTCCGGTAAACAGGGTGACGATCGAACCGGCGGTATCCAATGGCATCGAAAGAACGATGGTGCCGATCATTTCGCCTGAAACACCGATGATGCCTGAGACATCATGGGTGGCTTTGCGATCATTCTTGAGGCGTGGATCCCCGATTTCAACGGGGAGTTGGAACATCGTCGAAAATACATTTTGTATTGCGTTGACGAATGGGGTAATCATGCTTGCGTCCATGCTTGGCTCCTTGGTAAAACAGACCGTTTATCGGCTACACGCGGCAGCGAGGTCTTGTGAATGGTGTAAATTGCAGGGTGATTTTGCAGATTGCATGAGTTTTGCAATATCCATAATCAGGCTAACAGAACCATCATTCCGAATGGTGGCTCCTGAGATTGGACCTTCGCGGCGGACGCCGTCGAGTGGTTTGATCACGATTTCTTGTTGTCCGATGACTGATGAAACATGGAGTCCAATGACACGCTGGTTGTAGCTGATGACAACGACGAAATCTTCTTCGTCTCGTTTGCAGTCTGGAACATCAAATATTTCCTGAGCACTAATCAATGGGTAGACTTGCCCGCGTAGATGGATAACCGGGTCGTTTCCAATTTCGGAGAGTTGCTCAGGAACTGGACGGACAATTTCGGTGATGTTGGTCAATGGAATCGCAAAGACTTCGTCGGCGACCGCGACCATCATCGCAGGCATGATGGCGACGGTCAGAGGGATTGTGATCGTCAGGGTTGTGCCTTGACCGGCTTCGGATTCAATGGTCAATTCGCCCTTGAGTTTGGATTCGATGTTGGTTCGGACGACATCCATTCCGACGCCTCGTCCTGATAAATCAGACACTTGTTCGGCTGTCGAGAATCCTGCTTCGAGAATGAAGCGAAAGACTTCTTCGTTCGACATCGTACTGAGTTGCTCTTCGGTGACTAAACCTTTTTCGACGGCTTTGTTTCCGATGAGATCGCGGTTGAGCCCTTTCCCATCGTCGATGATCTTCACACACACATGCGATCCTGCATGTCCAGCGATGAGCTTGATCGTCCCAGTTTCATCTTTGCCCGCAGCGAGCCGGTCTTCAGGTTTTTCGATCCCATGATCGCCGGAGTTACGCAGGAGGTGAACCAGAGGGTCGCCGAGTTCTTCGATGACAGATTTGTCGACTTCGGTGTCAGCCCCCTCGATGACCAAATTGATTTTCTTCTCGGTCTTTCCAGCAAGGTCTCGGATGAGTCGTGGGTATTTGCCAAAGAGTTTGTCGAGCGGTTGCATTCGCGTTCGCATCACGGCAAGTTGGATGTCGCCTGTGACACGATCGAGTGTGCTGGCGGTGGATTCCATTTGTTCAACGAGGTCGTTGTCTGTATTGGTTTTTTC
>JALSHW010000118.1 GCA_026982035.1 Phycisphaerales bacterium
GTCGAGTTGCTGAGGTGAGTTGATATGGACTGAGACGACCATCTGTCCTTGGTATGCGGTTGGGGCTGCTTGGTTGAGCAGGTTGATCCGGTCAACGGGTTGGCCGGGTTGCTGTCCGATCTGTCCTATGGCGGGATTGACAGAAAGGCCGAGGAGGGCAATCAGGATTCGGCGGGGAATGGGCATCTCTTCTCCAGAGGTGTTGGGGGGCGGGGGTGATTGAAAGTGCGTTTTTGGCAGAACAGTTTTTGGCAGAACAATTTTTGACAGAACCTCAGCAACGAGAACAGGTTGGATGTGCATCGGTCATGGGTCAACAGCGGTTTGGTCGCATTGCTGATCGAATCCATGTGATGCGGCGGCCGAGCGGGTGGGTGGACGGAAGGTCCGAGAACTGGTCGTGTTGGATCATGCTGTGACCCGTCGAGCCATGAAACCTTACGCGAGCATGACGGAATTGGTTGCCAATTCGGAGGAGTTGATGGTCAATGGTTGCGTTTTTGGTCCAAACTTGTCACAATCAGGGGTGGATACCGTTTTGGTCTGGGTGTCTGTCAATTCTATGGGTATGGTTTGGGTGGCGGAGTGACAATGGGTATTCAGGAAATGAGCCAAGCTGGCGGCGGACAGGAACATCGAGCATCAACGCTCGGGGTGTTGACCGATTTGAGGGCTCTTGAGTACATGCTCGACAACGGGATGTTTGAGACGGGGATTACTCGGATCGGGGCCGAGCAGGAGTTGGCCTTTGTCGATGAGGCGATGCGGCCTGCGGCCCTTGGCCCGGAAGTGCTCGACATTCTTCATGAAGATCGAGCCACCACCGAGATCGGTCGATTCAATATGGAGTTCAACTGCAACCCCAAAGTCTTTACCGGCTCGGTGCTTGCTGATCTTCATCAGGAACTCGATGAACTCATGACGATGGCTCAGGACGCATCGACCAAACTTGGCGCGATCCCGATTTTGATCGGGATCGTCCCGACGCTCCAGCAGGAGCATTTGTCTCGGGAATACATCACGCCCAAGCCGCGATACTTCGCACTTGATGAACGGGTGACCAAAGCCCGAGGCGGACGATATGACATCCGCATCAAAGGCATCGACGAGATCAATTTTTCGCACGATTCGGTCATGCTCGAAGCGTTGAATACTTCGTACCAGTTGCATTATCAGGTATCGCCTGAGGACTTTGCCATTTCGTTCAATGTGGCTCAGGCGGTGACGGCTCCGGTATTGGCGGCGGCCGCCAATTCGGCGGTGTTGTTTGGGAAACGACTCTGGCATGAAACGCGCATTGCGATCTTTGAACAGACCGTTGATACCTCAGGGCAGGATATTCCGACCCAGCGGGACATCATCAAGCGGGTACGCTTTGGAGAGCGGTGGGTGGATTCGTCGGTGCTTGAGTTGTTCAAATCGGACATTGCTCGGTTCCGGGGGATGTTCAAGGCCGATGAATCTGAGGATTCACTGGCGATGGTTGAGCGTGGAGAGATTCCCAAACTCTCGGCGTTGCAGACCTACAACGGGACGCTGTATCGGTGGAATCGGCCTTGCTATGGGATTACCGATGGCAAGCCGCATTTGCGGATTGAGAATCGGGTGCTTCCTGCGGGGCCGACGATTATTGATGAGGTTGCCAATTCGGGGTTCTGGTTTGGGTTGATGAAGCGGATGCCTGAGGTGTACCCGGATTTGACCCAACGGCTGTCGTTTGCCGATGCCAAGGCGAATTTTGTGGCGTCGGCTCGATCGGGGCTGGATTTTAAGATGCGATGGCTCGATGGTCAGGTCATTGCGGTGCGGGATTTGATTCTGGGGGAATTGGTGCCGATGGCCATCGAAGGGTTGCGGGGTGCTGGGGTCGATGGGGATGATATTGACAAGTACATGAACATCATCTCTGAACGAACTGAAACGGGACGCAACGGGGCACGGTGGATGATTTCATCGGTCGAGCATCTCCATGAACAGGGGACGCGATCTGAGCGACTCTCGACCTTGACAGCGGGGACGATCTCTCGGCAGCAGGTGGGCACGCCGGTGCATGAGTGGAGCGTGGCTCAGATTCGTGAGAGTGGCGAGTGGAGGCATCACTACGCGACGGTGGAGCAGTACATGCAGACGGAGTTGTTTACTGTCCGGCAAGATGAGCTGATTGATCTGGCGGCGTCGATTATGGATTGGGAGCAGATTCGGCATATTCCCGTTGAGGACAGCGACCATCGGCTGGTGGGGTTGGTGAGCTACCGAGCGTTGCTTCGGTTGGTGGCTGATCCGGTCAAGCGCAAGAGCGCGTCGATTGCGGTGGAGGATATTATGGAGGTCGAGCCGATCTCGGTGTTGCCTTCGATGCCAACGCTTGAGGCCATTGCGTTGATGAAGAAGCATCGGGCTTCGTGTTTGCCTGTGGTGCAGGAGGATGGGAAGTTGGTGGGGATTGTGACTGAGCACGATTACATGCGGATTGCTGGCAAGTTGCTCGAAGATCAGCTCCGGGGCGGCAATGATACTGGGCAGTATATTGGGCAGGAGTAGAGCTGCGGAGTATGTGCGTGCCGATGACCCATGTTGAATCTGAGATCAGTTCTGAATCGTTGAAGCGGTATGAACGCCGGGAGCTTGGCCGGGCTGGGGATGGTTCTGCCGGAACGACGCTGGTGGTGCTGGGGGGGGTCCATGGCAATGAACCAGCGGGGCTTATTGCTGGGCAGCGGGTATTGGATCGGCTTGCAGAGTTGGATGATTCGATGATGGCTGGGCAGTTGGTGGTTTTGGCGGGGAACCTGACGGCGTTGAATCATGCTGATCCGGAAATGCGGTATATCGACCATGATTTGAATCGAATGTGTCGAGATGAGCGGTTTAATGAGCCGGCTTCGATGAGTGTTGAGCATGGTGAGATGTTTGCGTTGTTTGATGCTCTTGAGTCCATTGTTGAATCGTCCAGAGCGGCTGGTTATGAGATGGTGGTGTTGGATCTGCACACGACCAGCGCGCCGTCGAGGCCTGTGGTGGCCTTTGAGGATTCGCTCCCGGCACGGGCCCATGCGATGCGGATGCCTTGCCCGAAGTATCTGGGAATCGAAGAAGAAGTCAGCGGACTGGTGATTGATGCGGTGACCCATCGGCTCGGGTGCGTGTCGTATCTGATCGAAGGGGGCCAGCATACTGATCCGGCGTCGATTGATGTTCACGAAGCGGCGATCTGGATCGCGCTCGATACGGCTGGGATTGTGGGTCTTGAACACAGCGGGACTGATCCGATGGGATTGATGACACAGGCGTCGCTGGATCGGGGGACTGTGGTGTACGATGTTCGGCATCGAGAGCCGATTGTGCATGACGATTTTCAGATTTGCGAAGGCATCGAGACGGGGACAGAAGTATTTCCGCACAAAACGGTCGTTGCGCTTCAAGGCGGGACGGCGGTGTATGGACCGATTCGCGGATTGGTATTCTTGCCCAATATGCAAAGGCACAAACGGGTTGGTGACGATGGGTTTTTTCTTGTGCGTCGGATCAGTCCTGGGTGGGTGAATCTCTCAGCTCGGTTGCGAAGGCGGCATTGGGTGCATTGGTTGATCCGGATCATGCCTGGGGTGTATGTTCTGGCGGATGGAGATGGATGTGAGTTGCTCGTTGATGCGGATTTGGCGTGTGTGCTTCGCCGTCAGGTGTTTCATTTGTTCGGGTATCGGCTTGTGCGACACGATGGTCGAGAAGGTGGTGCGGGATTTGGGCGGGGAATCAATGGAATCAAGGCGTTTTTTCGAGCTTTCTTTCGGGGGCCGATTCGGGGGG
>JALSHW010000119.1 GCA_026982035.1 Phycisphaerales bacterium
CGGAATCTGGTACCCAAGGAACCGATCACACACCCCCGCCATCCGCGAATACACCTGGTTGGCTTCCTTCTCATTGATCGCCTGATTGACGATTATCGCAAGTTTCGGGCGTTCCTCGGGCTGCTCTCCTGTGCCGTCGGCCCCCATGATCAGCACCTTGATCAACGCATACGCATCGGCCACACTGGTCGGTTCGGGAGTCACCACGATCAATCCCAAATCCGCCGCCTGAATAAAGGTCGTCACCGAATCCCCAAGACCGGCACTGGTATCAATCAACACCACATCATTGCCTTGCTGCAAATCTTCAAGCCGATGCAACAAAGTCGCCCGTTCATGCTGATCCAGTTCCCCAACCCGTCCGATCCCAACCGAGCCCGGAATCAGCCGAAAGCCCCCTGGAGCGTCGATGGCCAAATCCTCCAATGACACCGGCTCTTGCCCATCAACCACGGTTTCAAGCCGGGCCTTGGGCATCAATCCACACAACACATCCGCATTGGCCAACCCCAAATCCGCATCGAGCAACACCGCCCGCCGATTCTGGCGAGCCAGCGCGATCGAAAGATTCACCGAAGTCGTGGTCTTGCCCACCCCGCCTTTGCCTGAGGCAATGGCAATCACCGGAATCCGCCGTACCGGAGGCGTCCATCCTTCCGGTTGTGATTGAGACCCCTCACCCAACACTTCATCGCGCTCAAACCGCGACACCAACTGTCGAAGCCGTGACGCCTGATCATCCTGCTGCGACGACGGATCATCACCCGTATTCGGGGGGGCAGAAGATGCATGGCCTGATGGGGAAACAATCTGAGTCATCAATCAACCTCTATACAAATCATGCAGAATACACTAAAAATCCCATTGGCGGATAGACCGCGATCAAGACAGGGATATCCCCTATGGTAGACCCTTACTTACATCTCCGAAGCCATCTCCGTCCCCATCCCCGGAACCACAGCCGCCGGCCCATCAAGCACCGCCCGAGCCAACCGATCGGCCCGTGCTGAAAGAATGTCCTCAGGCACTTCCTGACCCACCGTCACAAAGCTCAATGGCAACCCGATCCGATCACCCATCCCCGCAATCATTCCCGTCGTCACGGCCTCATCAATCTTGGTCAAAATGCACCGATCAGGCCCCAAAGGCATAAACCGCTCGGCGGTCTTGCAAAGCACATTCTCCCCAACTGTCGATGACAACACGAGATGCGTTTCGTCGGGCTGGGCTGATTTGATCAACTCGCCCAGTTCATCGAGCCGGGCGTGGTTGTTCTGGGATCGACCAGCCGTGTCAATGACCACCAGATCAACATCATGGAGTGAAGCGATCAACGAAGCCATCTCCTCTGGGGAGTTGGCGATCCGCAACTCAAGCCCAATGATCGAGGCATAAGTCTTGAGCTGCTCCACAGCAGCGATGCGGTAGGTATCCGAAGTAATCAACGCGACCCGTTTTCCATGCCGAAGTTTAGCCGTGGCGGCGAGTTTGGCCACAGTCGTGGTCTTGCCCACCCCCGTCGGACCGATCAACGCCAACACCCGAGGCCTCTGACCAGGTCCAGAACCCGATGAAGACGCCGTCAAAAGTGAATCCGAAACGGTTTGGATCGAAGATTCAATCTCCCGCAACAACGCATGACGAACAACCGATGCGTCACCGAGTTCATCAGCATCGAGCCGATCCCGCACCGCACCAACAAATCGATCCGCCAAATCCACAGGCACATCGTTGTCGATCATCCCGGTATACAACGCATGAAGCGGGGCCGACATGTCAGCCAAGGGAAATACAGCATCAGGATTGGTCTTGTTGACCGCCACCGCGGTTCGCCGAGTGGTATCAAGCACCTGCCCCATCATCTTCTGGAGCGTTTCAATCTGCGTTTGGAGTGCTTGGGTTTCGTCTGATTTGGCGACTGGTTCAATGACTGGTTCAATGACTGAATCAGCCAGAACCGGCTTAGGAGAAACCGATACCTCCGGCTCAACGGATTCCGATGGCGTCTCAATCGTTTCTTCAAACGGGGTCATCGCCATCTCAAAAACCGGCACATTGCCCGGTGGCAAAAGAGATTCCGAAGCATCACCCCCTATATCAACCGTCGTATCCGCGCGGCGTGTCTCCACGACGCCCGCTCCATCAACGGACTGCTCATCCACCTCAACCTTTTCATCCTGATCAAACTCTTCAACCGTTTTGAAGGTGGCCACTTGAAAGTCTTCGCTCTTCGGCGGGTGAACGGTCGATGCTGACGATTCTCGCTTTTGGATATCTGGTCGATTTGATATCGATTCGAAATCTCGAACCCGGTCCAACCGATCCTGGGTCAATCGGTCTTGAATCACAGGATCGGCTCCTCCCATCAATCCTTGAAGCAAGGCCTCGCGATCCTCGACGGGGGGTTCATCCAAAGGCGACGCATGGGACACCGGAGTTTCTACCGATGCTGCTTGCGCTGTGTGCTGGGTAATGGGTTGAGCAATGGGTTGAGCAATGGGCTGGGGAACCCGGCTCCTCTGAACCACAATCTCAGGCACCGACTCTTCGACACGCTGGTCGATATGCTGGTCAATCTGCTGGGCCCGTTGCACCGCCGAAGCTTTTCGTTTGACCCGTCTGGTTTTTTTAGATTTGCTGGGCTGAGGCGACGAAGCGGTAATCTCCACCATCGGCTTGCCTCCGAGCCCAAGCCATGAGCCAGTGCGGTAAGAGCGGGTATGAAGAATCATGGCATCGGCCCCGAGTTCCTTGCGAACTTGGGCAAGTGCCTGGGCCATGGTCGATGCGGTGTAGGTTTTGAGTTTCATGGTTCAGCCGTCCTGGCAATGGGTGTGGATAATCTCAACAATCGTAATGTACCCGCTCAGCACGGCTTTGGCCACCTACCGACAAGTTGTCCACAATCGATCACGCCACCCCAGCAGGAATTCCCGTCCCGCCGCCCTGCACCAGAGCCGGTTCGCTCTTCCGCTCGCCCATCGGCCCAACCAAACCAACAGACTCCACCTCAATCCCCGTCACAATCTCATTGTACCCCAACACCGCAACCCCCGGAATATGGGGTTCGAGAATCTGCCACATCGCATTGCGGACCTGAGGCGACGCAATCACCACAGGCAATCGACCCTGGGCCATCACGCTTCCGAGTTCATTGCTCACCGTCGTGGCAATATCACGGGCAACCCGAGCCGGAACATTGAGCACCGTACCAGCGGCTCCCCGATCAATGTAAGCGTTGACCTGATCTTCAAGCCGAGGATCAAGCGTGACACACACCATCGTGAGTTTTCCTTGATCATTCGTATCGGCATACAGCGAACAAATCGTCCGACGCAACGCATTGCGGGCATATTCAACAAGCACATCCAGGTCCTTGGTCTTGGTGCCCCAGTCGGCGAGAGTCTCGAGAATCGTTTCAATATCCCGCACAGGCACCCGCTCACGCAGCAACGATTGAAGCACCTTCTGCAACTCGCCCACTTTGACGACACCGGGCACCGCTTCTTCGACCAGTTTGGAGGCCTTCTCTTTGAGCCCTTCGAGCAAGTTGTTCACCTCCTCGCGGGTCAACAACTCATCGGCGTAGGCCTTGACCAACTCGGTGATATGCGTCGCCAACACACTCGTCGGATCCACCACCGTGTAGTTCATGCTCTCGGCCCGGCTCCGAATACCCGCATCAATCCAGCACGCTTCAAGACCAAAGGCCGGCTCGATCGTGTGGTTCCCGTCAATCTTGCCCGTCACCAATCCCGAATCCATCGCCAACAAACGCCCCGGC
>JALSHW010000120.1 GCA_026982035.1 Phycisphaerales bacterium
CCTTGGCCGCCTCCATCGCCCTTTCAAACCCCTCAAGATCAACCTTCAATCCCCGCTCCTCCGCCATGATCTGAGTTAAATCAATCGGAAATCCATAAGTGTCATACAACCGAAACGCATCACCCCCCGACACTTGCCCTTTTCCAACATCAAGGTCTTCAAACATCTTGATCCCCCGATCAAGCGTCTTCCCAAAGCTCTCCTCCTCATCAGCAATCAACCCAATCACCCGCCCCGGATCATTCGTAAGCTCCGGAAACGCCCCGCCCAGCAACTCCACAACAGTGGGGGCCAAATCCGTAAGAAACCCCTGCGGCGCGCCGAGTTTCTGCCGCCCATACCGAACCGCCCGACGCAAAATCCGCCGAAGCACATACCCCCGCCCCTCATTACTCGGCGTCGTCCCATCCGTAATCGCCACAACAAGCGTACGAATATGATCCGCAATCACCCGATACGCCTCATCAACCCCGCCTTCATCTTCATCCCCCAACTTCCCGTTGTATGCCCGCGCCCCCGTCAACGCCCGAATCTTCTCAAACAAAGGCCCAAACAAATCCGTGTCATAATTACTCCGCTTGTCCTGCAACACCGACACAATCCGCTCCAACCCCATCCCCGTATCCACATGCTGGGCCGGCAGCGTCCTCAACTCCCCACCTTCTAAACGATCAAACTGAATAAACACATTGTTCCAAATCTCAAGCACATCCGGATCATCCATATTCACCAGATGCCGAGCGTTCCGCCCCCCGATCCGATCATAATGCAACTCCGAGCAAGGCCCACAAGGCCCCGTATCCCCCATCTCCCAAAAATTATCCTTCATATTCCCAGGCAAAATATGATCCTCAGCGAGGTACTTCCCCCAAATCGCCTTGGTCTCCAAATCCGCAGGCAAGTCCTGCTCCGGATCACCCTCAAAGTAAGTCGCATACAACCGATCCGGATCAATCCCCCAAACCTTCGTCAACAACTCAAACGACCACCCAATCGCCTCTTCCTTAAAGTAATCCCCAAACGACCAGTTCCCCAGCATCTCAAAGAAGGTATGGTGATAGGTATCCTTCCCCACATCATCCAGGTCATTGTGCTTGCCCCCAGCCCGGATACATTTCTGCGAGTTCGTCGCCCGCTTGACCCCATGCAAAGGCGAAGTCGGATCAAGCGTCCCCTGAAAGATTGGCTTGAACTGGTTCATCCCCGCATTGGCAAAGGTATCGCGCAACGACGGATCATTCGTCGGACAAGTCGTCGACGAAGGCACAAAGTCGTGCCCCCGTTCCTTGAAAAACTCAATAAACTGAGTCCGAATCTCAGCAGCGGTGACAGATGACAGAGCAGTAGACATACAACGATTCCATTCAAAAAAAGACAGCATCTCACCGACCAAACAATCGGCTCCCCCATAGTACGCTCCATCGGCCAATCCGCCCCCACAAACCCCACCCGATTCCGTCCGAGAACACAACAATCCCCCCATTTCACTGGTCAAGAGCCCATTTACGGTGTCTCTTATACACCAAGACCGTCTCCACCCTATGGCGGTTCTTCTCAATACGGAGCATCCAGACATGACACCAGACATGATCCCAGCCAAACCCGCCATCGCCCTGCTCCTCCTGGCATCCATCGCCGCCACCGCCCACGCCGGCGTCCGCCGACACGACCGCGACGACGCCCTCTACCAACAACTCGCCAACGAATCACAGTTCGATTCCGTCATCAGTCTCCAAATCTTCGATCCCAGCGGCGACCGCTTCTGCTCAGCAACCGTCATCAGCCCCGAATGGGTCCTCACCGCCGCCCATTGCTTCGATGGCGCCGACACCCCCCTAACCCTCGCCCAAACCGACGGCAACTTCGCACTCGCCGCCGAAGTCATCATCAATCCAAACTGGACCCCAGGACAAGTCACCCTAGGAAACGACCTCGCCCTCATCCGCCTCTCAACCCCACTCAGCAATGTCCCCGCCGCAACAATCTACTCCGGCTCAAACGAACTCAACGCCCTCGGCTACGGCGTCGGATACGGACTCGGCGGCAACGGCATCTCAGGTGAAATCATCGGCACCGCAGGAATCAAAAGAGCAGGAACCAACTTCATCGACGCATTCGGCTCAGACCGAGGATGGAACGAATCCATCCTCATCACAGACTTCGACAGCCCCACCAACGCATCCGAATCAACCTACGGCTCAGCAATCCCCACAGACCTCGAATACCAAATCGCCCGAGGAGACTCCGGAGGAGCCCTCTACATCCAAGAAAATGGCCAATGGTTCCTCGCAGGCGTCACCTCCTTCATCAACTCCATCGACGGAAACCCCAACGGCGACTACGGCGACATGTCCGCCTACACCCGCCTCTCCGACTACAACGACTGGATCAACTCCGTCATCCCCGCCCCCTCAGGACTCCTCATCCTCTCAGCAGGAATGATCACCGCCACCCGCCGTCGTCGAGCATGATCAATTTCAACAATCCCTGACTCGGTGCCCCGACTCGCCGTCTTCGGCGCAGTAGGGTCTTGGCCCTGCCATCACCTACCCTCCTATCCTTCTACCGCAATGGCAAAACGCACCACCAAAAAAAAACCTCTCCTCAAACGCCTCCCCAGCGACAACGCCCCCCCTCCAATCCCAACCTACCCAACCCCCATCCCCCTCTCCTCAATCATCGGCCAACCACACGCCCTCGACATCCTCAACCGATCCATGCAATCAAACCGCGTCCACCACGCATGGATATTCCATGGCCCAAAAGGCACCGGAAAATTCACCGCCGCCATCGCATGGGCAAGCATCCTCCTCGACCCCACCTCAGCCCCAGACCTCAACGGCAACATCGCCCCCGACCCAACCTCCCAAACCCAACACCTCATCAACGCCGGCACCCATCCAGACCTCCATGTCGTCCGCAAAGAAATGGCTCGCTACAACGACAATAAAAAAATCCGCGAAGCAAAGCTCGCATCCATCCCAAAAGCCGTTGTCGAAGAACACCTCATCCACCCCGTCTCGCTTGCATCAGCTTCAAACACCAACTCCATTGCTTCCAAGGTCTTCATTGTCGATGAGAGCGAACTGCTCAATCTTGAAACCCAAAACGCAATCCTCAAAACCCTCGAAGAACCACCCCCAGGCACCGTCATCATCCTCGTCACCTCCAACCAAGACCGCCTCCTCCCAACCATCCGCTCCCGATGCCAACGCGTCATCTTTGCTCCCCTCGACGACGACGCCATGCGCGCATGGATCACCACAACCAATATCGAAACCACCCCCGAACACCACCAATGGCTCCTCTCCACCGCCAACGGCTCCCCAGGCCAATACCTCAACGCACACAACGCAGACATCTACCAATGGGCAACCGACCTCGAACCACTCTTTGCCCAATGTGACCGCCACCAATACCCCCTCACCCTCGGATCACGCATGGCCCAACTCATCGACGACTGGGCCAAAGCATGGGTCAAAACAGGCGAAAAAATCGGCGAAAACCGCTCCAAACTCGTCGCCAATCAAATCGGCACCGCCCACATGCTCAACCTCATCGCCGATCGCTATCGAAAACAACTCACCACCCCAGCCAAAACCCACCACGCCCTCCAAGCAATCGACGCCATAGACCGAGCCCAAAACGAACTCAGCACCAATGTCCAACTCCGATTTGTCATGGACCACCTCGCCGCCGGCCTCTCAGAACCAACCCACGAGTGCGTGTAAAAATCTACGCCTGAATACTCAACGAAGACGAACCCTCATC
>JALSHW010000121.1 GCA_026982035.1 Phycisphaerales bacterium
CCAAACATGAATCCACAGGACCGGTCGCGGTCTTTGTTTCTCAGCAACAAGTGTCCGTCAGCCAAGAGACACCCGCGTCATTTTCGATCGCTCTTGAGATCGACGCGCCCTATCACATTGTCGCCGCCGATCCCGGCGATACCGCATCGGTCAAAGGATTGATTCCCCTGCGTGTGGGTCTGATCGAGGGTCAAGGGGTCGCGGTCTATGCCCAGTACCCCGATGGCGACCCCTTTGGTGAAGATGATGGACGGATCATGGTCCATGATGGTCGCATCGAGTTCGAAGTCGCCATCGAAAAAGCCGATGGCATCGGCCCGACCCCCGGAGCCCCGATCCTGGGCATCACCTTCCAACCCTGCAACCAGAAGGAATGTCTGGTGCCTGTGACGGTTCGTTTGCCGGTTCAGATCATCATGGAATAGCCCGAATGTGCCTGCGGCGGGGCACTTTGGCGGGGTGATTCTGGTATACTGCTGTCTATGGACACACAGTACGACCATCCCGTTCGCACGATTGCGTTGATGAATCAAAAAGGAGGCGTCGGCAAGACGACCACCGCGGTCAATCTCGCAGCCGCAATCGCCCAGAGCGGACGCAAAGTGCTGCTGGTTGATCTGGACCCCCAGGCCCATGCGACGCTGCATCTGGGGATCGAGCCCGGTTCATCTGAAGACGGTTCGCCTGATGATGACGCGCCGACGGTCTACGACCTCCTTCTGGAACCTGAGCATGGATTGGCCGGGTGCATTCGGCAGATTGATGAAAATCTGGACCTGATCCCAGCCGAGACCGACTTGGCAGCGGTCGAAACCGAACTCTCCACCGCACCAGATCGGAACAATCGGCTTGCCAAAGCCCTGGCTCTCCGGGATACGGATCATGAGTTTGTCCTCTTTGATTGCCCGCCTGCATTGGGATTGCTGACCCTCAACGCACTGGCCGCGGCCAGCGAAGTGCTGATCCCGATGCAAGCCCACTTCCTCGCATTACAAGGCGTCAGCAAACTCCTCGAAACCGTCGGGCTTGTCCGCCAACAAGTCAATCCACAACTGCGCGTCGCTGGGGTTGTCCTGTGCATGCACGAACAACAGACGACCCACTCGCGCGAAGTCGTTGCTGATCTTGAAGGGTTCTTTGAGTCGGCGCGGGATTCGGGGTCTGCCTGGGCCAGTGCTCGGGTGTATCGTCCGCCTGTTCGTCGGAATATCAAACTGGCCGAGTGTCCGAGCTTTGGACAAACGATCTTTCAGTACGCGCCACAAGCGCCGGGAGCGTTGGATTATGCCCAACTCGGCGCATCGGTGATTGCTGAGTGGGATCGCGCCTTGGCAGCGATCAAGGCGAGTGATCTGAGCCAGAGTGATCTGAGTCAAGCAGAGATCAATGTCCTTCGTGGATCAAACCAGCCGATCCCGGCTCAGCCCGTTCCAGTTCAGGTTGATCCGTTGGATTGAGTATGTCGATGTCCAGCAAAGCCAGCGATGTTTCGGTCTTGGTTCGTTCGATTCGTGTGTGTTTTGTGTTGTACACATTGATTCTGATCACCGCGACCCACTGGCCAGGGTTGGCGATCAAAGGCCCGATCACCCGGACAGACTTGGTCATTCATGTCGGTGCCTTTGGGCTCTGGACGCTGCTGCTCGGATCGACCCAGTGGATTCGTTCGTCACGGTGTTTGCGTCGTCAGGCGTTGATGGTCGGGTTGATTGGTATTGGCTTTGGATGGCTCGATGAGACCACCCAACCCTTGTTTTCACGGGTCTTTGATTGGTTTGATGTGGCCGCCAATATGACCGGGTCGATTCTGGCGTCGTTGGTGTTGTTGTTGATCTGGATGCGCAGCAATGGTTGGTCGTGTCGGATTGGGAGTGATCCAGATGATCCAGATGATTCATTGGCCCAACTCCCAACAGATACCCGATCGTAAGGTACAGTGGATTCCAAAGATCACCATCATGCCCTGGGTTCAAATACACGCACCGTTGCGGGCTTGACGCTCGTTTCGCGGGTCTTGGGATTGGTGCGTGATCTGGTGACGGTGCGGGTCTTTGGGGATACCGCCGTCGGCTCGGCCTTTGCAGCCGCCTTTGCGATTCCCAACATGTTCCGCCGCCTCTTTGGCGAAGGCGCCCTCTCGGCGGCCTTCCTTCCTGAATACACCCGGCTCGCCGACGACGACCCATCCAAAGCCGACGCCTTTGCGTCGCTGACCATCGGGCTCCTGGCACTGCTCACCGGACTCTTGACCATCGTCATTGAACTGTTGCTGCTCATCGCGGTACTCATGTCAACCGACAATCCAGACCGGGTCTATTCGCTCAAGTTGATCATGTTGATGTTGCCGTTCATGCCCATGATCTGCATCGCGGCGATTCTTGGCGGGATGCTCCAAAGCCACAACCGATTCGGCCCATGGGCGGCGGCTCCGATCCTGCTCAACATCTGCATCATCGGTGCATCGGTGCCTTTCTTTTTCATCGACGATGCTGACCCAGCAACATGGGCATATCCCATCGGCATCGCCGCGGTGTTCTCCGCTTTCCTGCAAGTCCTCTGGTCACTCTGGGCCCTCAAAGGCACCGTCCGCTGGACGCGAGGCGTCAATGCCGCCAAAGCCGAAGCGTACTCGATGCTCCGGCGAATGATCCCCGTACTCATTGGTTTGGGAACACTCCAACTCAACGCCTTTGTCGATACGCTCATCGCGATGTACCCCAACTGGGTGGGGGCTGAGTTTATGGGGCATCCATATCCGCTCGATGAATCGTCCAATGCGATTTTGTTTTATGCCCAGCGTTTGTACCAGTTCCCGCTCGGGGTCTTTGGAATTGCGGTGGCGACGGCGGCGTTCCCGGCGTTGTCTCGCGTGGCCAAGGATCCGGCGCGATTTAACGAGATGCTCCGCCGCGGGCTTCGGCTGAGTTTGTACATCGGACTCCCGGCAAGTGTTGGACTGATGGTGGTGGGGGGGCCTTTGGTGCGGGTCTTGTATTCTGGGTTTGGCGATGGATTTTCTGAAGATGGCATTGTTCGCGCCACCTCGGTCTTGTTGGCCTACAGCATCGCCATCTGGGCCTATTCGCTCAACCAGTTGTACACCCGTGCCTTTTACGCCCAGAACGATACCCGCACACCGATGCGGATCGCCTTGGTCATGGTCGGGCTCAACATTGTTCTCAACTGCACCCTGATCTGGTGGTTCAGAGAGGCCGGGCTCGCGTGGTCCACCGCGATTTGCGCCATCCTTCAAACCCTCTGGCTCTCTTTGGCGGCGAAGCGTAAGGTGCGAGCAGGAAACGATTTAGGCAAATCGTCGTCAAGGCCATATGGGCTGATGATCCTGGGGAGTGCCCTGATGGGGCTGGGGCTTTGGTTGATCGCCAATCAATGGGGGCTCCCAGCCCAATGGTCGGGTCAGTTGGTTCGTGTTGTGGTGATTTGTGCCATCGGTGCAGCGTTTTACCTGATCTGGTCGATAGTTTGGAACATGGAAGAACTCCGCTGGATCGGAGCCCGCTCAACGGAACAAGCGGGCAACCCAGACGGCGACAACGGAGCAGACCGATGAAACGCTCAACATTCAAAGACGCTGCCAAAATCATCGCAGCCATCCTCTTCACCGGAGGCATCCTCGCCTTGACTGCATGCAACACCGTCCGAGGCATCGGCAAAGACATCAGCTCCGCCGCCGACACCCTCGACCCCAACGGCAACTAACCCCCCAAAGTAAAGAGGCCCCCCAAAGTAAAGAGGCCCCCC
>JALSHW010000122.1 GCA_026982035.1 Phycisphaerales bacterium
GCATAGACTCCCCCATGCGACGATTCTGGACATTCTTGACGGTCGTGTTCTGCCTGGGAACCCTGGCTGGGTGTGCATCAACCCCATCAACATCCCATGATCCAAGCCCCGATCACCGTCCAGGCGATTTTTGGCTCGGCGTGGTCGTTATGAATCCCGATCAACCAGCACCCCCCAACCAACCAACCGCCTCCGACCAAACCAACCCCTTCCCAGTTCTCCCCGGCGGCAGCGCCCGATACATCGTTGATTCAGCATGGACGCTTCGGGCTTCGTTTGGGCCGGGCTCATCCCTTTCAACCTACCCCGGATACACCCGCCGGCTCAACCATCAACAAATGGACGCCCTCTGGCACATGACCAAAGACCTCGTCGATACCCACCCCTCACAGGCAATCCTCCGGACGGGTCAGCCACAGAGTATGGTTGCCCAAGACACCGGCACCGTCATCGAACTCCACATGAACGCCCAAGACTGGGTCTTTGTTTTCGACACGAACGATCAACGGGCCGCCGCGATTCTCGATGCCTTGTCGGCTCTGGCGTGGGTCGATACCACTGCAAACAAGCTCCCATGATCGAAAAACAAACCCAACCCATCCAGCCCATCCAACCCATCATCGGCATTGATTTGGGCACCACCAACTCGCTCGTGGCCTTCAACGATGCCTCTGGTTCAGTTCTCCTCGGCGACGACCCCATCGTCCCGTCGGTCGTCCGATTCAATCCCGATGGCACCACCACCGTCGGCACCGCCGCACGCGACGGAGCCATCGAGTTTCCACTGACCACCATCCACTCGGCCAAACGACTCATGGGCCGATCGCTCGATGATGTCCAGGCCGACCTCCAATACCTCGGCTACCAAGTCGTCCAAGGCGACCACAACACCGCACGCGTCTTGATCTCAACGGATGCTGGCGAGCGGTTGATCTCGCCTCAGGAAATATCCGCCCATATCCTGCGCTCACTCAAAGAACGCGCCGAATCTTCGCTCGATACCCAAATCACCAAAGCCGTCGTCACCGTCCCGGCCTACTTCGACGACGCCCAACGCCAAGCCACCCGTGATGCCGGACGACTCGCCGGCCTTGAAGTCGTCCGCATCGTCAACGAACCGACGGCCGCGGCCTTGGCCTATGGACTCGGCACCGGGGGCACCCAACCCAAAACCATCGCCGTCTTTGATCTCGGTGGCGGCACCTTCGACATCTCCATCCTCCGGCTCACCCCCAGCGACGACACCAACCCCGTCGATTTCTTCCAAGTCCTCTCAACCGCAGGCGACACCCACCTGGGAGGCGACGATGTGGACCACATGCTCGTCCAACTGTTCATGAATGAAATCAATGAACAGTTCGGTATCCATATCAAAGGACAAGGATTCGACGCTTCGACCAGAAACGCGCTGGCCCAGTTTGCCCGTTCGGTCAAGCACACGCTTTCAGAAAACGACTCGGCCAGCGTCCGCATCGACCTGGGCAATGACCGGGTGTACGAACGCATCATCACGATTGAGGAGTTTGAGCAACTCGTCACGCCTTGGGTCGATCGAGCATTGGCCGCCTGTGATCGAGCAATCCGCGATGCCAAGAACCAGCCCGGTGGCGACACCATCGACGCGCTCATCATGGTTGGCGGTTCAACCCGCATCCCCTTGGTCCAAACCAAGGCCGGGTCGTTCTTCGGAATCGAACCCTACACCGCACTGGACCCCGACCAGGTCGTGGCCATGGGCGCGGCCATCCAAGCGTCAATCCTCTCAGGCACCACCACCGGATCACTCCTGCTCGATGTGGTCCCCTTGTCATTGGGCATCGAAACCGCAGGCGGGGCCGTCGCCAAACTCATCATGCGCAACACCACCGTCCCGACCAAAGCCGTCGAGCGGTTTTCCACACAAGTCGACGGCCAAGTCAACATCAAGCTCAACATCCTCCAAGGCGAACGCGAAATGGTCGAAGATTGTCGATCACTTGGAGAATTTGAACTCCGAGGCATCCCCCCGATGCCCGCTGGGGTTCCCAAACTCGTCGTCGAGTTTTTCATCGATGCCAATGGCATCCTCAATGTCAGCGCACTGGAAGAACGATCCGGCAAACGAGCATCCATCCAAATCGTCCCCAACCACGGCCTGACCGCCGAAGAAGTCGATCGTATCGAACAAGAAAGCTTCACCCACGCCCGTGAAGACATGACCCGTCACCAGATCGCCGACCTCATCGCCAACTCAACACTCGATCTCAAATGGATCGGCGAACAATTCGAGAAACACAAAGACGAGCTTGATGAAGAACTTCGCCTTGATCTTGACACCAAGATGACCACGCTCACACAGTTCATCGAATCGGCCAAGAGTGATTGGTCGAGTGTTGATCCCAATGAGTTTCATATTGCCAAAGAAGCCTTGGATCATGCATCGGTGCGGCTCCAGGAAATCTCCATCGCTGCTTCGTTGCAACATGACCCGACCTAATCCCGTCTGAATCTGGGCCGATAACAAAAAAAAGAATCTTTGGGGGATTGCGACTTTATCAGAAATCCCCACTGTACCCAGATTGACTGGGCTTCTTCCAACAGGACTCCGATTCTGCAAACGGAGGCGGTTTCTGCCTCTTCTTTCGGAGTTGATCATGAAACCAATTTACTGGGCAGTTCTCTCAATTGTTCTTACTCTTGTCACGCCATCGACAGCCGCCACTCCAACCAATCTTGCTGGATATTGGCCACTCGATGACGAACCCGGTTCGGTTGTTGTAATCGACGAGTCCCTAACCAGCAACGGAACTCCATACAATGGCACCTCGCTCGGCACCCTTGGTGTCCGATCTGGCTCGCTTGCAGCCGAGTTTGATGGAAACGGCGACTACATCTCCATCCCCCACCACAACAACTTCTTGCTCAACTCAGGCACCATCGTCTTCTGGTTCCGTGCAGACACCACCTCAAAACGCAGCGGGCTCCTCAGCAAAGATTCCAAAAACCTCGACACCGGCGGGCACATCTCAATCTTTCAAGAATCCGACAACCGCGTCAGCGTCCGAATACAAAGCACCACCACCAGCTACACGCTCTACTCGACCTCAACAATACAACAAAATCAATGGCATCATATCGCAGTAGTCTTCGGAACCGGCGGATTTGAACTCTACATGGATGGTGTACTCCAAAGTTCAGATAACTATGAAGGCGGTCTCGGAACAAACTCAGGCGGGACTGGCAACTTTGAACCCCTCGTCGTTGGCTCCAACGCATGGGCCTCAAACGACCTCTCAGCCACCCCGATTCAAGATCACTTTGATGGAGCCATCGACGACATCGGATTCATCTCAGAGCGTTGGGACGCCGAGACCATCGCAACCCTGGTGACCACCACCGGACCTGGCACAAACAAAGATCTGGCCGACTTTGCCATCCCCGCCGTGTTCTATGTCCGCACCCGTGGCGACGACACCAACGACGGACTCACCCCACAAACCTCGTTTCGCAGCATTCAGCACGCAATCAACCGCTGCACACGCCCCGGAACCACCATCTATGTCGGATCAGGTGCATACCAAGAATCCCTTGAAATCGGTATCAACGCAGGCATCAACACCGTATCGGGTACACAATCAAACCCGATCAGAATCATCGGCGACACCACCGGGCAATATACATTCGACGAACCCGGACGCATCATCCTTGACGG
>JALSHW010000123.1 GCA_026982035.1 Phycisphaerales bacterium
CCAAGCTGATCCAAATGCAACCGAGCAACCTGCTCATCCAAATGCTTCGGCAGCACATGCACCGAGTTGTCGTACTTCTCAAGATTTTCCGCAAGCTCAATCTGAGCGATCACCTGATTCGTAAAGCTCGCGCTCATCACAAAACTCGGATGCCCAGTTGCGCACCCAAGATTCAACAAACGCCCCTCAGCAAGAATCAAAATACTCGTCCCCTTGGATTTAAACAGAAACTCGTCAAATTGTGGTTTGATGTTGATCCGCTCAACATCAGGATCCTTCATCAACGGCTCCATCTGGATTTCATTGTCAAAGTGCCCAATGTTTCCCACAATCGCTTTGTTCTTCATCCGCTTCATGTGCTCAAGCGTAATGATGTCCTTATTCCCAGTCGTCGTCACAAAGATGTCAGCATATTCAACAGCGTCTTCGAGTGTCAGAACTTGATATCCTTCCATCGCCGCCTGAAGCGCACAAATCGGATCAATCTCCGTCACAATCACCCGGCAACCCTGACCCTTGAGCGACTGACAACACCCCTTACCAACATCGCCATACCCACACACCACAGCAACCTTGCCCGAAAGCATCACATCAGACGCCCGGTTGAGTCCATCTACAAGCGAGTGCCGGCAGCCATAGACATTATCAAATTTCGATTTGGTCACCGAGTCATTCACATTGATCGCCGGGAACGGCAGCTTGCCCTCCGCAGCCAATTGATACAAACGATGCACCCCAGTCGTCGTTTCTTCAGAAATTCCACGAATCGCAGGCGTGTTCTTCTGGAACCAACCAGGATTCGAATCAATCGTCCCCCGGATCGTTGCCAACACATGCTTCCATTCTTCGGCATCATTCTGTTCATTCCAAACAGGAACATGACCAGAGTTTTCGTAATCCAAACCATTAATCATAAACAACGACGCATCTCCGCCATCATCCACAATTTGATCAGGCCCAGACCCATCAGGATAAGTGAGGGCCTGCTTGGTGCACCACCAATATTCCTCAAGCGTTTCACCCTTCCAAGCAAACACAGGCACCCCCCTCGGATTCTCAGGTGTCCCTCCATCCTCAGGCCGACCAACAACCACAGCCGCCGCCGCAAAGTCCTGCGTCGAGAAAATATTGCACGAACACCAACGAACATTGGCACCAAGGGCAGTCAGCGTCTCAATTAACACCGCAGTCTGCACAGTCATGTGCAGCGACCCCATCACCTTCAAACCTTTGAGCGGTTTGCTCTCCCCATACTGAGCCCGAAGTGCCATCAAACCAGGCATCTCGTGTTCAGCGAGCCGAAGTTCCTTTCGCCCATGCTCTGCCAAGTTAAGGTCCAAGACCTTAAACTCAAGTCCATTGATTGTGTCCATTGTCAATTCCGGTGTTGTTGCTGTTGCTGTCATAAGTGGTTCCTTTTGTTCTTCCTTATATCGGTGATGATGTACCAATTGCTGAGTTTCTCATTCATCAATGCGACAATTACGCATGTTTTCTATGAAATCACCCTTGCCACTGCGGCAAAGAGTGGGGGGCCAGACGACTTCACATCAGGCCGTAAATTATTCACCCGCACACCCCCAACACCCCCAAACCCAGCCCCTTCCAACATCCCAATAACCTCCCCCTCCGAAAAACCCAAATGCTTGTGTCCCATTCCCCGCCGATACTCATCATTCGTATGCTCACACATATCCACCAACAACACCACCCCGCCCCCCCGTTCATCCGTCAACACCCGACGCATCTCCTTGAGCGCAACCACCGGCTCCTCCAAATGGTGCATCACCAACATACACACCACCGCATCAACACTCCCAGATTCCAACGGCAGTTCTGTGATCTCCCCCTCTAAAAACTCAACATGCCCGCACTCAATACCCGCATTTTCCAACCGCGCCTTGGCCCCCGAAAGCATCGCCATAGACCGATCCACCGCCACCACCTTCTCTACCCACGGCGCAACCAACTCCGTGCAATTTCCCGTCCCACATCCAAGATCCGCCACCCGCCACCTCGGATCAATCAAACTCAGCAACGCCTGATCCGTAAAGTGCCGCCCAAACAGTCCGTCTCGCACCCCATCCCATTGCCCCGCCTGCTCACCAAAAAATGCACTCGAATCCATCACCCGTTCCGACACCACCGCCCGCACCCGCTGATCATCCCCCAACGCTTCAGCATCCCCCTCAAACGCATTCCCAACGGCCTCCCAAACCCCCCGCATCAACCCAGGCAACTCATCCAACACCACACGATAATAAGTCGCAGGCCCCACAGCCCGCTTCACCACCCAACCCCCATCAGCCAATATCTTCAAATGCCTCGACCCCGAAGACTGCGGAATCTGAATCACCCGCACCAACTCACCGACGGCCAGCTCATGAGCGCACAACACCCGCATCATCCGAAGCCGAATCGGGTCGCTCAACTGCCCCAAACACTCAGCAGCACTCACCGGGATAGAAATGGAGTCCACTTTAGCCATAAGCCCTATATCCGAATAAACGGATATAGTCTACTCTTGCCTCAGTCCCCAGTCAACCCCACACCCGCCCTATTCATCAATTCGGGACCGTGCTTGGCCCGCCTTTTCGGCGAAGCGAGAATCACGCCCACGATTCAAAGCTGGGCCTTTTTTTCAAAAGGTATTTGATGTGGCTATTGAGGGCGACAAGCCATGCCTTGCAAAGGGTTTGCGATTTGATCCTTCTGTTTTATTTTATAGATGTGCTTGTGACAGGAATGGACTCATTCTGCCAAAGCCGCCCCTCAAAAGCGAGAGGGGGGGGTTGTTTTGGTGGTGTTTATTCGAAATCTGTGGCGAGGAAGCTTGCGTAGACGGGGGCGAAGATTGATGGGTCTTGGGAGGGGTTGGGGGTCCAGTTGTTGAAGTAGCCGTTGGCTTGGGCGCATTGGATGGCGAGCCAGTCTCCTGCGATGAGGGATGGGCCTTGGGCTGGGTCTTGGACTGGGAGTTGTTGGGTGGGGTATCCGACGAGGGTGGAGTCGAGCCCGATTTCTTCGAGGATGAGTTGTTTTTGGGATTGGGAGAGTTCGCTGGTGTGCTGTGGGTTGCAGCCAGCGAGGAGGAGTGCTGAGAGGGCTGTGGTGGCGATGATGGCGTGGCGAACGGATGGTTTGGTCGTGTGGCTCATGTTGTCCCCATCGAGTGAAATGAGCGTTGAGTTGTGTGACATTCCATAGTCACGGCAAGAGAGGTCAACTTTGCGCGTCAAAACTGTCGATAAGTGGATAAATACCACATGAATCTCTCGGAATCGAGGATTTTATGGGCGTTTTGCGTTATTTTCTAAGCGGGACTGTGGTGTTGAGTATCCATATTTGGAGAGTTTTATGCTGCGTCAGTCCTTTGAATCCTCTATGAGACCTGTTTGTGGTGCTGGATGGCTGGTGGTGGCTGTGGCTGGCCTTTCTTTTGGGGTGTTTGGGGCTGGTGGGGCGGTGATTGCTCAGCCCGAATCGGGTGAAAATTCTTTGTCCGATAACGCTGGGGCGGAGGGCGTGGTGGTGGTTGATGCTGCTCGGGATGGGATTGGGTATCGGGTGAGTGGGATTGGGCTTGGGTATGGGGTTGATCATGCGGAGTTGCCTGATTTGGCTGGGCTTTTGGAGCTTGAGGTTTTGCTGAGTCCGGTGGATGGTGGGTATGTTGGGCCTGTT
>JALSHW010000124.1 GCA_026982035.1 Phycisphaerales bacterium
GGCGTTATCTGAACCGGCGAGGAGCTGGAAGAGGGCGAGCCCTACATAGCCGTAGGCGAAGAACTTGAGTTTCATGGGGATTGGGGGGAAGAGGAGTTGGACCGTGGTGTTGGGAGAAATGTGGGCACAGGCGACGATGACGCCGAAGACACCGGCGGATGCACCGACGAGGGGGGTGGTGTAGTCGTTGGAGAGGAGCCCTGGGATATTGGCCCCTGTTGTGTTTCCCAGAACGGTGAGAATGGAGAAGAGGAGGCCACCGGCAAGGCCACAGACAAGGTAGAAGGCGAGGTATTTTTTGCCTCCGAGGTATTGTTCGACCATCGGACCGAAGATACAAAGGCCGAACATATTCATGACGACATGCCAGATGGTCGATGGGCTGTGAAGAAACTGGAAGGTGATGAGTCGCCAAACTTCGAGGCGTCCGAATCCGTCGTAGACGGTGAGTGAACCGAACTTGTAAAGGGCGGGCATTGTAGTGATGGCGAGGATGTGGACAGCGATGTTGATCACGATGATCCAGGTGTTAACGGACCATCCTGGGGAGCGGACGAGCATGCCTTGGTCACCGGAGCGTGGTGGGCCGCCCATGCCGTGGCCTGCTTTGTTGTAGTCTCGGTCGTAGATACCCATTGGTCGATGCCTTTGGTGGGGGTGCTGGTCTGGAGATGATTGGGCAAATGTGCCGGTTCATTCCGTTTTTCGGCTCAATTCGGTGGCTTTCTTGAGTGTTCGTCGTTCGCTTCTGGAAAGGGAGTCCATGCCTGTGGTGGAGATTTTTTCGAGGATGCGATCGAGGTCGGCGTGGTTTGGTTGTTCTGGAGCAGATTCTGGGTTGGAATCTTGGTTTGGATCGGATTTGGGATAGCCGGGGACCATTTGGGCGTAGTCGAGAAACTGGAGGCGGCGGCGTTCGATGGTGCAGACGATGCCTGCGACGATGGCGATGGCCAAGAGCATTTTAGCATCAACAAAAATAATGCCAACGAGGCCTACGGCGGTGGCGACCCAGAGCCCAGAAAAAGCGGTGGTGTGACGGGCAGCAAGGTCGCCTTGCTTGTTGGTGAGGATGAGGCGGAGGATGGTGGCGGCGTCGAAAGGGTACATGGGAATGAAATTGGCGATCAAGATGATGACATTGACGACATGAAAGGCCCAGATGGTGACGAGCCACCAGGGGGTTTGGGGAATTGTTTGATCTGAGGCAAGGACAAGGTCGTGGATCGAAAACGAGGGGCTGAAGGGGTTGAAGATGATGGATTGCCATGATCCAGTGAGGACGACGAGGGGGATGAGGAAAATTGGAATGAGTACCAAGTGAAGGGCGGTGCCAGCCAGGGCGGTGCGGAGTTCGGCTTTGGGTTCGGGTTCATGGTCGAACTGGTCATCAAATTGGGGTTGTTCGAGGCCTCCGAGTGGCCAAAGCATGATGTGGTTGATCTGGGCACCGTTGCGGCGGGCGATGTGGGCCTTGGCGAGTTCTCTCAAGAGTGCGAGGATGACCATCGCGCCGAGGATTGGAACAACGAAGATGGCACCGGCGTTGTGCCCTGGCATGGTGAAGATGAGTTGGGCGAGGAGGTAGACCACCATGATGAGGTGGATTTTAATGTGGATGCCTTTGATGGTGATGAGGGGGAAGCCCCATGCGAGGGGGTTTTCGCCGTCGCCGAAGATTCTTGCCAGCACCTTCTTGATACCAGCGAAGCGGTCTCCGTCATTGTCGTATGAGGATTTCCATTCTGGTTGATCCATTGGTTTATGGTACCGGAATAGGGGTTAGTGGTTCCATGTGGAGGAGCCGTAGATTGCCGAGTCGCCGAGTTCTTCGGCGATGCGGAAAAGTTGGTTGTATTTGGCGTTGCGGTCTGAGCGGCAGGGGGCTCCGGTTTTGATTTGGCCGCAGTTGGTCGCCACCGCGAGGTCGGCGATGGTGGAGTCTTCGGTTTCTCCTGAGCGGTGGCTCATGACGCAGTTGAACTTGTTGGCCATGGCGTAGTTGACGGCGTCGAAGGTTTCGGACAAGGTGCCGATCTGGTTGACTTTGACGAGGACGGCGTTGGCTGATTTTTCGGTGACGCCTCGCTCGATGTACTTTTTGTTGGTGACGAAGAGGTCGTCGCCGACGATCTGGATTTTGTCTCCGAGTTTGGCGGTGAGTTTGGCCCAGCCCTCCCAATCATTCTCGGCAAGGCCATCTTCGATGGAGCGGATCGGGTACTTGTTGCACCAGTCGGCCCAGAGGGAGACCATGTCGTCCGACGAGATAATGTCCTGCGAAGACGAGAAGAACTTGTAGCCCTTCTTGCCGTCTTTTTCGGCTTCGTTCCAGAGTTCGGAGGTTGCGGGGTCCAGGGCGACGAAGATTTGTTCGCCCCATGAATAACCGGCTTTGTCGACGGCTTCTTCGATGATCTTGAGTGCATCTTCGTTGTCTTTGAGGTTTGGTGCGAAGCCGCCTTCGTCGCCGACGGCGGTGGACATGCCTCGGTCGCTGAGGACCGATTTGAGATTATGGTAGATTTCAACGCCAGCCCGGAAAGCTTGGGTGTAGTCGTCAAAGCCCCAGGGCTGAATCATGAACTCTTGGAAATCGACGGTGTTGTCGGCGTGTTTGCCGCCGTTGAGGATGTTGAGCATGGGGACCGGAAGGGTCTTGGCTGACGCTCCGCCGAGGTAGCGGTAGAGGGGGAGCCCGGAGGTTTCGGCGGCGGCTTTGGCAACAGCGATCGAGACCCCGAGGATGGCGTTTGCCCCAAGACTTGATTTATTTGGAGTGCCATCGAGGTCGATCATGGCTTGGTCGATGCCTTCTTGGTCGCGGGCGTCGAGCCCTTCGATTTCGCGGGCGATCTGGTCATTGACATTGGCGACGGCTTGCTCGACGCCTTTGCCCATGTAGGTCTGGCCGCCGTCGCGGAGTTCGACGGCTTCACTTTCGCCTGTGGAGGCGCCGGAGGGAACCGCAGCCCGGCCAACCACTCCTGATGAGAGGACGACATCGACTTCGACGGTGGGGTTGCCACGAGAATCGAGGATTTGGCGGGCGTGGACGAGGTCGATATCAAATGCCATTTTGGTCTCCTGATGTGTCGGTTTGTGACAAAAGAGTTCTGATTTGTTCGAGGATAGGTCGATAGTGGTGATTGATCATGGGAAATCTGCTATCGTGCGGATTGTTGAGGAATTCTTGTATGAGTTTGACACCAGAACAGTTTGATCAACGGCTCGATGAAATCCGGGTTCGGCTTGGGGTTCAGGGGGCTCTGGTGACAGAGATCGCTGAACAGGTGTTTCAAACGATCTTTGATATGGATACCGATCGGGCACTTGAGCTCATGACTCGAGATGATGAAGTGGATGCGGCGGATCTGGAGATTGAACGGGACGCGGTGGAATTGCTGGAACGGGCCGCTGGCGATGTGTGCCCACTCACACCTGAGCAAATTCGGGGATTGCTCTCGGCGGTGAAGGTGAATAATGAACTTGAACGGATCGCCGATGCGGCGGCCGATATTGCGTTTCGGGTGGTGTCGCTGGGGGATCGGACCTCGGCGTTTCCACGGACGACGATGGTGATGACGAACTCTGTTGTGGGGATTTTGCGGGACTCTGTGCGCTGCTTTGCGGAAAATGATGCGACGCGGGCCAAGCGGGTGTTGAGT
>JALSHW010000125.1 GCA_026982035.1 Phycisphaerales bacterium
GCGATTTTGAATCGTGCTTCTTCGACCACATCGCCGGCCGCTCGGGAGAGTTTGTGTCCGCCGCGACCGGGATTGCCGGCTTTGTGGTTCAAAAAATCAACCATCGCCTCACCCACGCATGGGTTCTTTGGCCAGCTCGTCGCGGCGTTGTCCAGATAGATCAATGGCAATGTTGATTCGTTCATGAAACCCTCTCCAGATGAGACAATCCCCAAGAGCAACGAACATGGCCCTCGTATACTTCTTGGAACAGCATCATATTCAGCCAATGCCCGCAAAGCATCGGCGGGAATGGAATCGAGGTCCGCATGAAAATCACTGTCATCATCCCCGCCGCGGGCATGTCCACCAGATTCAATGGCTCAGGAACCGACGCCGATCTTCTGGGAATGGGACGATCCAAGCTCGACGAAGACCTCGGCGGAAAGACCGTCCTCCAACGCACCATCGAACTCTTCAATACCCACGAGGATGTTGGTCAGATCATTGTCGCTGGGCCTTATGATCCTGAGGCGATGGCTTCGTTCAAACTTCGGCATGGCGACCGCTTGAATCTTCTCGGTGCCGAACTGGTCGTCGGCGGGCGGGATCATCGCTGGCAAAGTGTTCAAGCCGCGATCCAATCCGTCAAGGACGAGGCAACCCACATTGCCATTCACGATGCGGCTCGACCGGCGACACCGCCTGAGTTGATCGATCGGGTCTTTGACGCCGCGGCTCGTTTTGATGCGGTGATTCCAGTGATTCCGGTGAGCGACACACTCAAGCGCGTTTCGCCTGAAACCATCGACGATCAATCCGAGGCCGACCCATTGGCGGCGATACTCGGGGCCGGTGAATCCAATCCGATGCACGAAGTGGTGGGGGGGATCGACCGCACCGATGTGGTGATGGTGCAGACGCCCCAGGTGTTCAAGAACGATTTGCTCATGCGTGCCTATCAGCAAGAAGACCTGACAAGCACCGACGACGCAGGCCTGGTCGAACGCCTCGGCGAACGGGTCGTGACGGTCGCCGGTGATGAACGCAACATGAAACTCACCCGCCCAGGCGATCTTCCAGTGCTTCGGGCGATTATGAAAGTCCACGCACCCAAGGCACGCGCATCACACAAGAAGTTCTAAAGTGTTTCCCCAAAGAGGCAGAATCAGTTGTGTTGCATAGTGGTATCGTGCAGGTGATTTTTGAGGGTCTTGCGAACTTGTCGCGAAGGGTGTTTTTGCTGTACATATGCTTTCCAGCAGGTCTTTGCTTCAGTTTTTTGCCATAAGTGTCCGCATTCTGGACATGGAGAGTTGTCGTTTTCTGGATCCATTGTGTAGCCACAGTTGCAACAAAGCAAATATTGACTTTCGTGTGCAAAGCGACTGAGTCGAGAAAGCCGGACCATTGCATGCGTGTGGACTGCAAGACGGTATACAAGAGCAATTGCAAAAAATACCGATATAGCCCATGTGGTTCCTGTATTTTTGCTGACGAGTAGAAGTAGAAATGCAATCGTGTACGCGGCGATCTCAAGTGAGTACAGGCCGGGTGTAATATCCTTTGCTAATTTCGGCCATTTTGCACATGATCGGGGAAGGAAAGAATAGTACCGCATGGTCAATGGAATCAGGGGCAAGGTGTTGCCGGGCAAGTGAATGAGTTGTCATCACTCGACTCGCAGCGAACCAACTCATTTTTAAAATGAGCCGAGTGTTTGCATAGTGGGTAAAGCGTTAGAAACGACCTAGTACCGACGGATGACGCCCTTGACGATGCCTTGGATCTGGCAGAACTGCACGCGGATCGGGTCAAAGTCAGGATTGGCCGGTTGGAGTCGGATGTGGTCGGCTTCTTTATAGAAGGTCTTGAGGGTGGTCGATCCATCTTCGAGCAGTGCCACGACGCGGTCGCCGTTGGATGCCACTTGGGCTCGTTTGAGGAGGATCAGGTCGCCATCGAGAATCCCCTCATCACGCATGGATTCACCATCGACGATCAGGGCAAAGGTCGATCCTGCATCGTCGGTGGTGCCCAGAAACTCAACAAGATCAATCTCGTCAGCCGAGGCGACCTTCTCGATCGGATAACCCGCTGCGATCTTGCCGACGAGCGGGTATTTCATTGGGCGCGATTCATCGGGAACCGCGATTCCTTCAGCAATCGACAAAGAGCGTGCCTTGTTCGCTTCGCGGACGAGGGCTCCTTTTTTGATCAGTGCTTCGACATGTTCGAACACCGTGACTTTGCTGACGCCGATTTCGTCGGCGAGCTCCTGCATCGTCGGGGAATAACCACGGCGAATTCGTGAATCGCGAATAAGTTGGAGAATTTTGAGTTGCTTTGGAGTGAGATTCATGATGTTGATCCTTCCACTTGCTTGGTACTGGGCTTGTCTTGGGCAGGGTGTTGCCTGAGAGCTTTGAAACTTTTCTGTGAACCGCCCGGAGCAATGCGCTCTGGGCTTCGATGACTCGTTGTCCGCTGACCAGCATGCCCAGATCGAGCATTCGTTGCCGGCGAGCGATCTTGATCAACCCTGTCTCAAACGAAGAGTCAGGGGTTTGCCCGTCTACACAACTCCCGGGGCGGAGTGTCAGTGACCCGATGGTGGCGTGGTGGTCGTCATAATCGAATGAAAAATCGCCGCCAGGTCCAAGTTTGAGAAGAGGTGCATGGGTCTGTTCTCTCATCTGCGCCGTCGTCTGTTCTGTCATCGTGAGGTACTCGAAATCAGGTCTGGATTGAATGGGTTCGCTTCGTGCTTGCCCTTGTTCTTGCCTTGTGGCTTCCAGTCTGATCGGGTCTTTCTCGGGTGACCAAACACCTTTTCTCGACCAATGTTCGGTCAATGATAGCCGATCAACCACCCGACGACAAGCAAAAATCCCGATTCTGTGGAGATTCGACCCAAAACACACCAATTGCGGGGGTTATCGGGTCAAAAAATGGCGGCGCAAAACCTGCCATGGCCCAAACAAACCGGCGGTTATCGGGCGGTGGGTGATTGGGTCATGCCGCAGAAGGCACCCCCCTCATCGGGTGCGTTCAAAGCATGGGCCAGCGCGTCGGAGTCGGCCTTGGATTTCCAGCATGGTCGCGGCGGCGCGAACCTGTCCGGGCTCAAGTCCCAATTGCTCACACAATTGATCTCCGGTCCGGGGTTCTGTCAGTGCATCGAGTATCTGCCGGCCGATGGGATCAATCTCGCCAATGGGCTCCGGTTCAGATTTGATTTGTGTATGGATTGTCGAAGGTGGGTTCTGAGAGTCGTTGTTGGTTTGGGCAAGTGCCTTGGCACCTCGGCTCAGATTCCCCGCGCTGCGTTCGAGGATTTCGATGATCTCTCCGGGCTCAGTGACGAGGTGGGCACCAGATTTGAGCAGATCATTGCTTCCGCCTGAAGCACTCGAATCGATCCGTCCGGGCACGGCAAAGACCTCGCGGCCATGATCTTCGACCGCGTGCCGAGCGGTGATCAACGCCCCGGATCGACGCCCGGCTTCGATGACCAACACACCAAGTGACAATCCTGAGATGATCCGATTGCGAGCCGGGAAGTTCTCGCTGGTCGGTGGGGTATGGAATGGGAGTTCTGAAATGATGGCTCCGCCTTGGTCAACCACGCGATCAAACAACTCGGCGTTTTC
>JALSHW010000126.1 GCA_026982035.1 Phycisphaerales bacterium
TGCTCGATGAGTATGAGGGTGTGGGGGATTTAATTGATGAACTCAATGAGTACGCCGACTTGACGACTGGGTTGTTGTCCAATACGAATGTGCTGCACTGGGATCGGATGGAAGAGGATTCGCCGAGTGCCTTTGCGATTGAGCATAAGCATGGGAGTCATTTGTTTGGGCTTGCCAAGCCGGACGAGAAAACATTTGCGGCGTATGAACGGCGAGTCAACGCGGCGGGGGCTCAGATTTTGTTCTTTGATGACACGATCGAGCATGTGGAGGCGGCGCGGAAGTTTGGATGGTTGGCCGAGCAGATTGACCATACCAAATGTACGGCGAGCCAGATGCGTGGGCATTTGGAGCGGTTGATGATTCTGGAGCCAGGGACGGTTTGATTTGATGTATGCAATTGCTTCGGTCACAATGTCGGGTGCCCCGACTCGCCGTCTTGGGCGCGTCGGGATCGGAGCATACTGAACCACCAAAGACCCGACGCGGATAAGAATCCGGGTCGGGGCACCCGGCACCCGGTACCTGGTACCTGGTACCTGGTACCTGGTACCTGGTACCTGGCTTGACCTATGATTGCTTGTGCATTCGACGCCACAGAAGATGAAGCGGATCGAGCAGGAGAATCATGCTCGGTATCTCACTTTTTCGTGTTATCGCCAACTCGGCTTGTTCGAGAATGATCGTATCAAAGATGCATTTGTTGAACAACTCCGTAGAACACGAGAGCGAACGAACTTTCACCTGCTGGCTTGGGTGATCATGCCTGATCATGTGCATATGTTGATTTGGCCACGGCTGCCTGAGTATCCGGTTTCCAAAGTGACTATGGGAATGAAACGAGCGTTTGGCAGAGCAGTCATCGGGCGATGGCGCGAACTTGATGCGAGTATATTGAAGAAACTCGAAGCCCGAAATGGTCAAGTCCGGTTCTGGCAGTATGGTGGTGGGTATGACCGGAACATCGTGGATGGCCTTGAACTTCATGAGAAGATTCGGTATATTCATGAGAACCCGGTTCGGAGAGGGCTCGTTGAACGGGCTGAGGACTGGGCGTGGTCGTCGGCGCGGTGGTATGCAGGGAGCCGAGAGGGTGTGTTGAGTATTGATGATTTGAAGAGGCCTGGGAGTTGATGGTTTTTTGTGTGGGGGGTGGCGAAGACCCGACGCGCCGAAGACGGCGGGTCGGGGCACCCTCAACACCCAACACCCCCAACCGCCAACCGCTCAACCTTCGCCAGTGGGGAGTTTGATGTCCTGATGAAGACTGGGCCTAGGATAGGGTTGCTGTGGGAATGGTCCCGTGGCCGATGCGTGTGTACAACCTTGATCGCTGGGCGATCGTTGCCGGGAATTTGAATCTATGAAAGCCAATGAAATCCGTCCAGGTATTGCTCTGAATCTCAATGGGAAGTTGTATGTGGTGGCCAAGATTGGGCATGTCAAGCCAGGGAAGGGGCCTGCGTATATTCAGGCGAAGATGCGGGCGGTGGATGGGTCGGGGATGAAGGAACAGCGGTTCTCTGGGTCGGATGTGGTCGATGGGGCAACACTTGATAGAAGAGAGATGGAGTTTCTGTATGGCGACGGTGACGGCGGGGGGACCTTTATGGATATGGAGAACTATGACCAGGTGGATCTCAATGCGGGTTTGCTTGGGGATACGCTTTTGTATATGTCGGCCAATGCGACTTGTGAAGTGTTGTTTCATGAGGGGAATCCGGTGGCCATTGAGTTGCCTTCTTCGGTGACGGTGACGATTTCGGATACGGCTCCGGGGATCAAGGGTGCGACGGCGACGAATCAGTTGAAGGAGGCCGAGTGTGATACTGGGTTGAAGACTCGGGTGCCGCCGTTTATTGCGATTGGGGAGAAGATTCGGGTTTCGACGGAGGATGGGTCGTATATGTCGCGGGTGAAAGAGGATTGAAGAAGGCAATGGGCAATAGGCAGTGGGCAATGGGGAAGAGAAGATGGAAGACTTGAAGCCCAATGTGGTTTTGATTGGGTTGCGGGGGTCGGGGAAATCTACGCTTGGAAGTCGGCTTGCGGAATCGCTTGGGCGATCGTTTGTTGATTTGGATGATGTTTCGGCGCGGGTGCTTGGGTGTGATGGGGCTGGGGAGGCGATTGAGGAGCATGGGATGGAGGCGTTTCGGGGGGCCGAGTGTGAGGCGTTGGGGTCGGTGTTGAATGAATCGGATCAGGTGATTGCACTTGGGGGGGGGACGCCTACGGCGGAGGGGTGTGTGGAGTTGCTCTCTGGGGAGGGGTGTCGGGTGTTGTATTTGAAGGCCAAGCCGGGGATTTTGCGGGAGCGGCTTGCTATGACGGATAATTCGGATCGGCCTTCGCTGACTGGGGGGGATGTTTTGGATGAGATTGAGGTGGTTTTTGGGGAGCGGGATCGGTTGTATATGGGGATTGCCGAATCGGTTGTTCATACCGATGGGGTTTCGGAGGATTCGGTTTTGTGTGCGCTTTTGGCGTTGGTGAGGGCGGGGGTTTAGAAGAGAAGACATGCAGGTGGCAAAGCCCACCAGCATGGCACCCAGAAAGAGGAAGACCTGACTGGGCCGCCCCCAAGACGGCGAGTAGTGGCACCCTTAGTTGGAATCGGCGGCGCGGACGGCGGCGCAGAGGGCTTCTATTTTTTGGTGGTCTTTGATTCCTGGTTTTGATTCGACGCCTGTGGAGATGTCTACGGCGTAGGGGTGGATGGCTTTGATGACTTCGGCGACATTGGTTGCGTTTAGGCCTCCGGCGATGATGATGTCTTTGTTGTAGCCATCGAGGAGGGGGGCGAGTTTTTTCCAGTCGAAGGGTTGGCCTTGGCCGCCGTCGGAGCCGTCGATGAGGAGGGCGTCGACTTCGGCGACTTTGGCCCATCGGTCGAGTTGTGATTTGATGGTTATTTCTTCGTATTTGAATGCTTTGATGACGCCTGGGCCGCATTGTTGTACGAGTTCTATGGGTTCTTTGCCGTGGAGTTGGAAGGTGTGGCAGGGGCAGGTTTGTTCTATTTGGCAGAACTGGTCGATGTCGTCGACTTGTACTACGCCGATGGCGGAGACCATTGGGGGGAATTGGAACATGATGGCGGCGGCGTCTTGGGGGTCGATGTATCTTGGGGTGTCTTTGACGAAGATGAAGCCGAGGGCGTCGGCGCCGTTGTTGATGGCGGCTTGGGCGTCGTCGTGGTTTGTGATGCCGCAGATTTTTATTTTTGTTCTTTGGTGCATTTTTGATTGTAGGGGGAGAAGAGGTACGCAGAGGTGGCAGAGAGCGCGGAGGGCGCAGAGAAGAATTTTTAACTCGAAGATCGCGAAGGGCTCGAAGGGGATAAAGAAAGGGGGAAGGGGGGGGAAGAGTGGTTATTCGGTTGAGGTGATGGAATTGAGTTCGGATTGGGCGAGGGATTTTGTATCTTCGTTGGTTGTGTTGTTCAAGAGGTTTTGGAGGATGTCTTTGGCGGCTTGGGGGTTGTTGAGGTCTTGGGCGTTGATGCGGGCGCGGATGATGGAGATGATGTCGCGTTCGGGGTCGTTTGGGTGGTCTTTGAGGAGGGCTTGGTAGGCGTCGAGGGCTTCTTTGCGTTGGGCTGTTTGGTAGAGGTGGTTGGCGATT
>JALSHW010000127.1 GCA_026982035.1 Phycisphaerales bacterium
TGGTGTTTGGGTTTCTTGAGGCGACAATCTTGGGCTGGCTATGATTGCAGTACAATGACTGATCGAAGACCCGGACCACCACTTTTTGAACTCTTGAGCCAGAATCAGCCCGATGACCCGGATGATGGGCAGGGGTCGGGTTCTGAGCAGGGCGAGGGGGCGTCAGTACCACCATCATCTTCATCATCTTCATCATCAGGGTCGGCACCCACACCACCAGCGGTTGAGCCGGTTTCGATTTCGGCGGGAGTGTCGCGGGCGGAGCGATCTGCGGCGACGATGCCTGAGGATCCTGTTCCTGTTGAGGGTGGGGTGCATGTGAGTATGCCTCGGGTGTATTTGTTGATTGCGTTGGTGGGGTTGGTGTTGGTGTTGGTGTGGGCGATGGCGTACAACTCTGGTGTTCGTCAGGGTAAGGCGGAGATGGAATCTTTGATTCCTGACAGTTCTTTGGTGTTGCCGCCGTTGGATCAGTTGGCGGGTTCTGAAGGTGGTGAGCCATCGGTTGAGGAAGGTGTGAATGAGGGTGGGCATGTGCGTGGGGTGCGTGGTGGTGGGGGGGTTGGGGAGGAGCCGCCTCGGGTTCCTGCCCGTCCTGCTCAGGCGATTATGACGGCCCAGGGGTATCGGGATATGGACCCTCGGGAGCCGGGATACAACTATTTACAGCTGGCAACGCTGCCCGCAGAACAGGCGGCGGACGCGGTTTTGTTTATGAATGACCACCAGATGTCGATCATTGGGGTGCCAGTAGTGGATTCGGGGGTTCGGGCGGGCAACAATCCCTCCCGCTATACCCTGTACTCCCTTGGGCTTGCAGTTCCTGGGGGCTCAGAGTTCAGGGCAATGCAGCGGGAGCGAACCGAGCATAAGCGAGCGATTGCTCGGCTTGGTAAGCGTTGGCAGAAGGAACGCCGCGGCGGATCGGACTTTGGTGAGTCCAAAACGCAGTGGGTGAAATACAATTGATTTGAACGCCTGTTTTTGGGTGTGTGAGAAAGTACAACGATCGGGCGACGCCCGCAACAACGACGAACGGAGCCCCGCTATGAGTATCCACTCTTCACTGAAGACCGAAGGCAACTTGACGACCAAGCGCAATGTCATGAAACGCGCCGAGCGTATCGCTGCCCTCAAAGACGAAAAGAAGCATACCAGTGACAAGGGTGCGTTGGGTCTTCCAAAGACCAAAGTCCGCGAGTGATTTGGATTGGTTGGGCTTGTTCAACAAGTACACCAATCAAGTACACCGATCAAGTACACCGATCAAGTACACCGATCAGGCACACCGATCAGGCGTGTCATTTTAGATAGAGACAACTCAAACACACGAGGTTGACATGATTGAGCAACTCATTGCGGATCGTGCGGGCGCGATTGATGCGTCGGGGATTCGTCGGATTTTTAATCTTGCGGCGACCCTCAAAGACCCTATCAATCTCTCGATTGGTCAGCCGGACTTTGTGGTGCCTGAACCCATCCGCAACGCGGCGGTCCAGGCGATTCAAGATCATAAGAATGGCTACACACTGACCCAAGGTGATCCGGCGCTGCTTGGGAAGGTGATTGATTGGCTCAAGGTTGATCTTGGGTGGGACTGTGCGGTGACGGGTCAGGGGGAGCCCGGTCAGCCGACGGCGTTTGTGACATCGGGGACCAGTGGGGCGTTGTTTTTGGCGTTCTTGGCGTTGCTCAATCCGGGCGATGAGTGCATTATTCCTGATCCGTACTTTGTGTGCTATCCGCATTTGGCGACGATGTGCGGGGCCAAGGCGATTCCTTGTGATACTTATCCTGATTTTCAGATGACTGCTGAGCGGGTTGAGCCGTTGATTACGGAGAAGACGAAGTTTGTGTTGCTCAATACGCCTTCGAATCCGTCGGGGGTGGTGTTGGGTAAGGAGGAGTGTGCCAAGCTTCGTGCGTTGTGCAAGGCCAGGGGTGTGCTGTTGATTACGGATGAGATTTATGATGAGTTTGTGTTCAGTGAATCGCTTGGGGATGTGGCGGCTGGGGATGGTGGGCTTGGGCGGTGTCCATCGCCTGGGCGTGCTGATGGGGCGGGGGAGGATACGCTTTTGATTCGTGGGTTTGGCAAGACTTATGGGTGTACGGGGTGGCGGCTTGGGTATGTTGCGGGGCCTGGCGTGATTGTGGATCAGATGGCCAAGTTGCAGCAGTATACTTTTGTGTGTGCTCCGTCGCCTTTGCAGGCCGGGGTGGTGGAGAGCTTTGAGACGGATATGGGTGAGCATGTTGCTGAGTATGAATCTCGACGGGACATGGTTATTGAGCGACTTTCCAAGTTGACCAATGTTGCGGTGCCTGGGGGGGCGTTCTATGCGTTTATCGAGGTGCCTGCATCGCTGGGATTGAGCGGGACGCAGTTTACTGAAAAGTGCATCGAGCGGGCGTTGCTGGTGATTCCGGGTGGGGCGTTCTCTGGGCGTGATACACACTTTCGGATCAGCTTTGCGACCGATCGTGAGAAGTTGAGTCAGGGTCTTGATATTTTGTGCGATTTGCTTGGTTCGTCGGTTTGAGCGATTAGAACTTGATTTGCAATCGGGCAAAGAGGCCTTCTTGGCTCAGGTCTGAGGTGACCGAGCCGAAGTCGAACTCGGATTTGAGTATTTGGTAGCCGGCGCTGAATCCAACGCGGTCTGAGATACGCCAGTCGGACTGGGCGTTGAAGCCCATGAGGGATGAACCCATGTTGAGTGACTGGGTGGTGGCTTGTCCTGATAAGCTCCAGCCACGGGAGATGTTCCAGCGGACTGTTGAGCCGATGGTGGGGACGGCGATGACGCGGTTGGTGACATCGTAGAGTGTGGTGGTGCCTTGGGAGTGGATTCGTTTGGAGGCGGTGGCTTGGATGGCGGTGACGCCTGAGCTGAAGCTGAACTCGACGGGTCCTGCTGAGGCGGCTTGCCACTCGACGGACATGTCGTAGAAGTTGTATTCGCCTTCGCTTTGGGTCATGGTGGAGACGGAATTGTTTTGGCCTGGGAGTGAGGCGGCAGAGCCGGCGATGTTGCCATCGGAGAGGGTGGTGTTGCGTCCGACATGGAAACGCATGTTCCTATTTGGAGTGGGCTTGCCATCGGAGTTCTCGACCATTTCAATTACATACTTGGGGTTGATGGGCGAGTCGCCGAAGGTTGGTGTGGTGAGTTGTGGGAGTTTTTTGGTGGGTTGGATCAGGTCGATGTCGTTGCCCATCGAGCGGAGTTCGGCGAGTTGTGTATTGGTGAGGATTGATCGGATGGGGGCGATGGCATGGTTCGAGTCGGAAGAGGCCGATGCGTTGGTCGTGAGGTTGGAGTCGGGGTGCATCATGACACGCGGAGCGATGCCTGCGAGGGTTGATGTTGAGAGCAATGTTGTGGCGGCGATTGCACTCAGTGTGTGGGATGTGATCGATGCTCGATCCATAGGGTGAATTGTGCCATACAAATGCATGAAAGTCAAATCGGCGTTTTTGTACTGTTAGTATCCACAAAGCTTTGAAGAAGTTTGATCACTTCCCCCAGTTGGGGCGAAGGGTGTGTGTTGATTGGCGCAGGATTGGCCGTGTTGAGGACATGGTTTGCGCCGGAGATGGTG
>JALSHW010000128.1 GCA_026982035.1 Phycisphaerales bacterium
AGCCCCAAGATACGCATAGTTCGTCCCCAACACAATATTAATCCCAAACACCAACACCCCAAACCCAATCCCCGCCAGCGTCGCAAACACAAAATCCTTGAAGTTCGGCCGATACCCAAGCACCACCACATCATACAGAGCCACCCCAACAATCTGAAGATGATTGAGCCAGTAGACCCAGAACCCAAGAGACCCATGCCCCTCTTTCAAAAAAGGCGTCAAAAACACCTGGCTGCTCAATCCCAATCCCCAAAACAAAGTCAACGCCCGTGCCTTTCGGTTCAATGTCAACATCGCCCACGCCACAATCCACACCGTCCATCGACACATATGCAACGGCAGCGATTCATCCAAATCCCACTGCCCAGGCATAAAACGACGAATGAAAATCAACCCCTGCGACACAACAATAAACCACCCAATCGACCGTCGAATCCGTCGCTCCAGTTGTCGCCCCTCCTCAGTCCCCTTTCCAAGCAACCGCAGTCCCACAATACACCAAGTCAACATCAACGCAGCGCACACGCCCACAACAATCCAATGCTGAGGCGTAAAAGCCCGAAACTCCAACGCCCAGTCATAGGACGAAGAAACAGAAGATGGAAGTGCGGGAGTGGGGGGTGGGGGAGTCATTGAGGTGGAGTCTACCAGATTTTGTTATTCATGGGCCGTTTGCTCATGCCGAAGTTGCCCGCACGCCGCCGCAATATCCCGTCCCCGACTCGCCCGAATATGACAGTTCACCCCGCCCTCGCGTAATAAATACTGAAATCGATGCACATCCTCAGTATTGGGCCGCCTGAAATCAAGTCCCGCAACCTCGTTGTACCGAATCAAGTTCACATTGGCCCGCAAATCCTTGCACACCTGCACCAGTTCGATCGCATGCTCCGATTGGTCGTTCACCCCACCAATCAACACATATTCCAGCGTAATCTCTCGCCCAGTCTTGGCAAACCACTTCTTGCACGCATGCTTCAAATCCAAAATCGAAGTAAACTCCGCCCAAGGAATCAACTCCCGTCGCAATTCATCATTCGGCGCATGCAGCGACAACGCCAGCGTCACCGGAAGATCAAGTTCCTCAGCCAACTTCTCAATCGCCTTGTGCATCCCAACAGTCGAAATCGTAATCTTCCGCGCCCCAATCCCAACCCCCCAAGGCGACGCAATCGTCTTGACCGCCTCAACCACCGCCCGAAAGTTCGCCAACGGCTCACCCATCCCCATAAACACCACATTGGAAATCCGTCCAACCCCATCAAGCCGATTCAGCCGCCACACCTGCTCAACAATCCGCCCCGCAGACAAGTTCCCATCAAGCCCACCAATCCCAGTCGCGCAGAAAGTACACCCCACCGGACACCCAACCTGTGAAGAAATACACGCCGTCCGTCGATCAGAGTCCACCGCCGGAATCATCACACACTCGGTCTGCCGAGTTGTATCCGAATACGGCATCTCCTGCCCAAAAATCGGCAACCGAGACTCATGATCCACCCCCGCCTCCTTGGCATCAACAGCGCCATCACTCCATTCAATCAGCAATTTTTGAGTCCCATCGGTCGCCAGTTGATGGGCAACCGTCGGCCCACTCAGAAAGACCATGTCCGATTGCAGCATCTTCCGATCCAGATTCGACAGATTGCTCATCGCCATTGGATCAACCACGCCCTTGAGATACACCCACTCAAAAATCTGCTTGGCCCGAAACTTCGGCAACCCCCGCTCAAGACACCAGTCGGTGAGAGTTTCGGGTGTCATCGAAAAAAAATGATGCTTTGGATGTTTCATGCGTTCAACCCTGAAATCGTCAGAGCCACAGGCGTGCTGCCATACTCCGCCGCGGTAATCGTGGGGGGCTCAACCATGATCCGCCGATCCTTATGATCCACCCCATGCTCTTCCATCAACCGCTTGAGCGTCAAAGGCAACCCAAACTCAACAGATTCCTCAGAAATATCCGCCAAATGCAAGCTCGCTCCGTGTTGATTGACAAAGTGCTTACAAATCTCCGAAACCAAATCCTCCGGCGCACTCGCCCCAGCCGTCAGCATAATCGTTTCATCCCCAGATGGATACCACGCCGGATCAAGTTCCGAAACATCATCAATCAGCACGCTTCTTGTCCCAACATTTTCCCCAATCTCCATCAGCCGCACCGAGTTCGACGAGTTCTGCGATCCCACCACAATCATCAAATCACACATCGGCGCCACACCACGCACGGCCTCTTGCCGATTGGTCGTCGCATAACAAATATCATCAGTCGGAGGCGCTTTAATATTTGGAAACGCCTCTTTGAGCGCATCAATAATCACCCCTGCGTCATCCGTCGAAAGCGTCGTCTGCGTCAGATACACCAGTTTCTCAGGATCGTCAATCTTGAGCCCAGAGATACATTCAGGCGAATCCACCACCTGCGTTTGCTCCGGCGCTTCACCCATCGTTCCGATGATCTCTTGATGATTCTCATGCCCAATCAGCAGAATTTGATACCCCTGCCGCGCGTATCGGATTGCGCGTGAATGAACCTTGGTCACCAACGGACAGGTCGCATCAATCGCAGTCAAATTCCTTTGGGCTGCTTCTTCCCGCAAAGATGGCGGAATCCCATGGGCACTAAAAACCACAATACTCCCCGATGGAACCTCACCCAGCGATTCAACGAATCGAACACCTCGGCTGATAAACCGCTCCACAATGTGCCGATTATGCACAATCTCGTGATACACATAAATAGTCTCGCCAGGCAGCAAATCCAGCACCTGATCCACGACATCAATCGCCATCCGGACCCCGGCACAAAACCCCCTGGGATTGACCAACACAATCTTCACACAAAACACTCCATTTCAAAGCCATCAACCACCAATGGTAGCCATTCCCCCACCAAACACGCCCTACACTCCGCCGGGACAACACAAACTTGGAGACCAACATGACCCTCAAGCACCTGTACCTCTGCCTGCTCGCCACAGCTTCGATCATCCCATCAATCTCAGCGATGGAACCAGATACCAAAGTTCCGTCTTCTGACCAAGCTGTCACCGAGCAATATGAAAAAACCCGGCTCATGATGCGAAAATTCGGCCTTGAAGAGGCCCCGCCAACCCCCGAAAACGCCTTCCGCCTAACCGCCTACAACATCGAAAATCTCTTCGATGCCCACGACGACCCCACCCTCACAGGCCGCGATGAAGACATCGACGACACCAAACCAGAACACCAACTCATCGCCACCGCCATGGCCATCCACGCCGTCAACGCCGATGTCATCACCTTCCAAGAAATCGAGTCCGAGCAAGCCCTCCTCGAATACCGCGACAACTACCTCGCCGACATGGGCTACGACTACTTCGTCTCCATCGACGCCGGAAACTCCCGAGGCATCGAAAACGCCGTCCTCTCCCGCTTCCCCATCAGTCACTACGAAAACTGGCCAAACAAACCACTCGGAGGCGTCCATCCCGAAAAATACGGCAACCAAAAAAACTGGTACGCAGGCGAACCCATCGCCTTTCGCCGCTCACCGCTCCGCGTCGATGTTCAAATCCCAACCGACGACACCGGCGACACCGGCGAGTCCACTTGGACAC
>JALSHW010000129.1 GCA_026982035.1 Phycisphaerales bacterium
CACCGATGCGTTCTGTGGATTCAAAGCCCACCGCGTGAGTGCGATGCAGCGCATCACCTTGACCGAAGATGGCTACGCCTTTCCGATGCAGCTCTGGGCCCAGGCGGCTGCTCATAAGTTGCGGGTCGGCGAAGTGGAAGTCGATCTGATCTACAACGATCCCAACCGAACCTTCGGCGGCGGGCTCGATGACTCAACCCATCGTCTGGCACATTATCGTCAGGTCTTGGCACGCGAGATTGTCAATGCCAATGCCCAAGTTCAGTTGGCCAAGGGTGTTTCGGTTCACGCCGATGATCATACCGACGATCCGTGTCGGTGTTGTTGAGCTTGCCCCTTAGCCGATGCTCACCCACGCACAGGAACCCGCGTGTATGGACACACCAGACCAGGTATTGAGGCCAACTGTTTCGGAGATCGTGCTGCTGCCCAAGGCGGCTCATTGGCCTGTGAATTTGTCGGCACCCTTGTCTTCGACGCTGGTCCAGGCACGCATACAACTCGGGCTCCCAATCAATCGCCCGATTATCGCATCTGGTCATCAACCCATCCTCTTTCATCCAGGCATCGTTGCCAAGCTCATCGTATTGGATCATTGGGCCAAGAAGACGGGCTCTGCCGCGGTTTGGATCGTGCCCGATCAGGATGTGCTTGATCCAGCTTTGGTTCGGGTTCCAGAAGTGGACGGAGATGTCTTGACGGCGGCTTCGATTCGTCTCGGGGGCGAGTCCAATGAGTTTTCGCCGACTGCAACTCTCCGCCCGATCGCTGTGCGCCAAGACCTGCCCAAAGAACTCGAATCCATCGGCGCATGGTTGATGGGCTATGAACACGAAACGACCCTGGCCCGTCAGTTTGCCAATGCAACGATCGGTATGCTGTGTGAACGGCTTGGGATTGATGAGCCAAAGTTGATGTATGCCTCGGAGTTGTTTTCAACCGATGCCGGTTCGGCGTTGATGGATGCGATGCTCGATGAGCCCGTGCGGGCGATCGAGTCGTACAATCGGAGTGTGGCTCGATTCTCTGATGCTGGTGTTCGGCCGCTCTTAATCAATGATGACCGGATCGAACTCCCGATGTGGCGTCTTGAAGACGGCGGGCGTTCTCCGGTCTTTGTTGATCTTGCACACATCCAGAGGTTTGATCGGAGCAACCTCATCCCACGCGGGCTCTTGATGACCGGCATGATGCGGAGTGCGTTCAGCGACCTTTTCATCCATGGCACTGGGGGCGACCAATACGACCGGATCACCGAGCACTGGTTCTTGGATTGGCTCGGGCAGCCCTTGGCACCGGCGGTGGCCGTCAGTGCGACGATGCGTCTGGGCTTTGATCTGCCAACAACATTGGATCCGGACCGGGCCATGTGGAATGCCCACCACGCTCGGCATGATCCGGCGATGCTCGGTGATCAATCCGCCGCTGAGAAAAAAACAGATATTCTCAACGCGATCAACGCATCCAAAGCCAAAGACGACCGCGCACAGAGTGCCCGGCTCTATGGCGAGCTCCATCAACTGCTCAGCCAAGTTCGGGAAAAGCATGCTCGCGAGCTTGCTGAGTTTGACGCGGCCTCCGAGCGTGCCCAGAGCGCTCGGCAGACCCTTGCCCTTGCCAATGACCGGACATGGGCGTTCCCGTTGTACGCTGATCAACAACTCCAAACCCTCAAAGCCGAGGTCGTTGGTGCTCTTGAGGGTGATCCTGACGGCTCGGACTGATACCCTCTCTGGATGCCAACGATCCGATTCATTCTGCCCTTTGTGGCTTTGCTCGCCGGACTTCTTGTTTCGTGCAACAAATCGCCTTCACAAGACGCTTCGCCTTCATTGGATGATTCCTCATCAAGCCAGGAACTCCGACTCGCGGCCTTGTCCCCGGGCATCGCCGTGATGCTCCGTGATCTTGGCTACGAAGATCAGATCGTCGCCAAGCATGACTATGACATGGTGTTGAGCGACCGAGTCCCGGCAGCGGGCTCTGAACTCGGATTCGATCTGGAAGTGCTGATCCAGACCAACCCGACGCATCTGTTCTTTCAAAAGACCACCGCCGAGCGATCACCCAAGTTGCTCGCTCTTGCCAAGGAACACGGCTGGGTCATCTTTGAACGGCCACTCAACACCCTCGATGACATCGCAACGACAATGGACGATCTGTACTTCCTCTTTGAAGGCCTGCCTGAGCGAGCACCGAGACAATACGACATGAATGAAGTCCTCGGCAACCAGACCCCCAGCGTGGTCTTGGCCAACTCGTGGGATGATCTTGGGCCGGTGGCTGATCGGGCCGGGCGGGTGCTGGTGTTGGGGTCGGTCGATCCGATCGGGGTGATGGGCCCTGGGTCGTATCACTACCAGATCGTTGAGCGGCTCGGGGCAACGCCTGCGATTGATCAAGGGTCGATGTGGATCGAGATGGACTACGAAGATTTGATCGCATTGAATCCAGATTCGATCATCTATATCGCGCCCAGGCAATCATCGGATGCCGATCGTTTTGGAGAATCGTCGCCAATGACGATCGAGGAGATCAGGTCGATCTTTGGGCCGATTGCGGAACTTCCGATTTCGGCTGTTGAACATGGACGGATTGGGGTGATCGATCATCCGCTGGGGCTGCTCCCGTCGGGGGCGTTGGCTCAGGTGGCCGAGCAGATCGGGGCGTTGATCGAATCGTGGGATGACTGAATGAAGATGAGCAGCGTTTGAAGATCAGTTCGGTTGGACATGGACCGAATGGCCTTGTTCAAAGACTTCACGATCCAGCGATTTGCTGTGCTTGGCGAGGAGTTGTTCGTCGCTGGCGTAGTCTTGGAGGTCCAGGTTGATGGTCAGGACATAGGCCGCCCGGGTGCCTGCAAAGAGTTCGTCGCGTTGGGCATCGGTGAGGGTCAGCGCGTCGATGCCTGTTTTGAAGGTGGTCCATTGATCGCGTTGGGATTGGCCGAAGGGGTCCTGGCTCATCATGCCGTTGGTGGGGTGGGTGATGCCGAAGACTTGCCGGAGTTTGCGGGCGACAAAGCGGTTGCCGTTGCATGCACCTAGACGGACATAGTGGAGTCCGAAGATATGGAGCGGCTCATCGGCGTGCGCGTTGATGTGGTCGATGAAGCGTTGGACACCGGGGCCGAGGGTGTCGGCCTCTGGTGTTTCAAAGTATTCCAAGTCGGCGGCAAAGTAGGGCTCAAAGGATTGGTCATCGGTGACGAGTTTGGCAAGTTCAGGCATGGCGACGATGGCGTTGGTCAGGGCGGCGTCGAGTGCCCGGTTGATGTGGATGGCTTGGCCGAGATAGTCGGCGAACTGCTGGCGGCTGATGGTGCCTTTGATCATGGATTCAGGAATCCCGCCGCGCTCGGCGATCTGGTGGAGGTCCCAGTTGTCGTTTTTGAGCCGTGGTGTGATGGGGGTGGTATGGGGGGCGGTCATGGTCGAATCCTTTGGACGAGCCGACAGTAAATGAGAACCAGTCTCAATAGTAGGACAAGTGTTCCATTTGGCAAGTCTTTACTTTGGGGGGTCTTTATTTTGGGGTGTGGGGTAAAAAAAGGTGCCCCCCGATCGATCCGGGGTGGGGG
>JALSHW010000130.1 GCA_026982035.1 Phycisphaerales bacterium
TATTGGCGTTGTTTTTATGGTGCAGCCATTGGCATTGGGCGGGCTCCGATGGCCTGGACGGATTGTTCAAACTCAACGGCTGCTAGAAGGGCGATCGCACTGGAGGCCGGGCTGACTTTCCATTCCCAGAGCGATGCCCGAACCCCCCCGACACTTCGTTCCGATGCCCGGCTCAGAAAGCCGCTCGATTCACTCATCACCAGTTGATCAACAAACCGCATCGCCAAGGCGACTCGTCGAATCTCGCTGGACACAACGGGGTCACTGATTGGGCCGGGGGTCAGCCGAGGGTCGCCGAGCATGGAGCACACCATGGCGATGGGACGGAGGTTGCCGCTGGTGGGCAGGACGCTGGTGGATTTGGTAAAGACCACCGCGCCAGCAAAGTCGCGATCGGCGCGATTCAGGTCTGCTTTGGTGAGCTGATGATCCCACATCCGCGTTCGCATTAGGTTCAACGCCCCGGCTGCGGGGACTTCACTGGATCCTTGAGCCAGTTCTAAATCCGCCCACCCCAGAAAGGGCATCTGGGACACCAGTTGACCCGGAGGCGTTTCTCTAAATACCGCTCGCACCGCGCTGCTGGCGTACATGTTTCCGTCTCGAACCATCGCCCAAGCAATGAGCCCCTTGGCGGCTTCGGGAAATGATGATAAAAACCCATCCACCGGGGTATAGGTCTTGGCCAATGTTGCTCGACAACGACTTTGCAGTGTGACCAAATCATCTTCAGATGCGACGATTGATTGATCCACATAGGACAGGGCGATCACACAGGCCGCTGCATCAATGGCGTTGTCCCAAGGATTGGACTCGCCCGGTTGAACCGCGCCCAGATCGTTGAGCAACTTGAGTGCATGGTCATGGCTTTGGGTATGAATGGCTTTGTCGCCAGTGCCGGCAAAGCGGAGCAGTGCGATGGCGACGAGGGCTTGTTCGTATGGCGGAGCGATTTCTGGATTGGCTCGTCCTGAGATGATGTCGCGGGTGCCGACCATGCCGTAGCGTTCAGAGCCAGGCCAACGCTGGGCGATGAGATGGTGTGCGATGCGTTCGCCCATGTCACGGACTGATTGAACACCAACGCTCGATTCTTCGATCATGCGTCCGCCACGATCCAGAAAGACCGCGCCCTTGCCAGCGCCTTGCTGAGCGATCCAGATCGGTTTAAATCGCCCAAAGGTGTATCCTCGCTCGATCAGTTCGGCAACCGAAGCCAGCGCCATCGCTCCGTCGCTCGACAAGGCGGTGGCCATGGAGTAGGCGGATTGTTCGGGGTCGAATCCAAGGGTGATCATTTCATCCGGGCTCATGATCTCGGACTGTTCTCCAAGCCGCATGACCAAACCATCGACACCCGGCGAGAGCCCCAGATCGGGGAGCCCGAGTGCTGACGGGCTCATGGGCACCACACGGTCGGCCAGTTCCACACTCAGGGTCATTCGAGATGCGATTCCAAGCCAGAGATCATCACTGGGTTCTCCGTCGTGTTTCTGACGGACCCAGCCACGGGCTTGGGCGATGGCGATTTTGGTCGCTTGGATGATGCTCTGTGGGCTTGGATCACGGTAGACGACCTGGCCTCGCCCGATGACTTGCCCATCGAGCCGGAGGGTGACTGAGGCACACGCCAAAGAAGGCGTCTGGTTCTCATCTTGAAGTGTCGCTTGAAGTTCAGTTTGGTCTTGAGGCACTTCCCATTGGCGTACCCATTGGTCAATGGTCCGGTAGATACCCATCGCTTGGGCTGAATCGAGTTCTTGGGCGTGTGTTTGCTGGGGTCCGAGAACCATGAAGCATGAGAGCGTCAGGAGCAAATGGGACCTTGGAAAGTTCGCCATCTTACCCAGCCCACGCGGGTTGACTGGTCCGAAAACCAAAACTTTGGAATTGGGCGATGATCTTCCTGAACTTCGATACTTTGCCCTTGCAGATGCGTGGGCTCGGGGTATCTTTTGAGCAGACAACTGAAAAAAGGATTTGCAAATGAATAGCTTTGAACTTATCTTCGCCATGAACGATCTCCGGAAGCGTGTTGCCATACTCAGTCTCCTGTGTTTTGTCGCTCTCTGCTAGATTCTGAAAATCTATATTCTCAGACACATTCTCAGATTTGATTCTAAGAAGTCGCCAATCGTGATGTCACTGTGGGACAGCGCATCACGATCTCCATGATTGGCTCCATGATTGGCACCAAGTATCCGCTGCCGATGACGATTGGTTGCATGTACGATCCTGCTCCCGCTGGGAACTCATCAAAACACCCCGGTCCTTGTTGGCCGGGGTGTGTAGGTTTAGGTCATTGTGGGCTGTTGAACAGATTGTGGGCCGATCGAACAGACTGGTTGGTCTTGTCGAGAGGTCCTTAGAGGGTAATTTTGTCGGTACCCATTGAGCCATGATCGTCCATGCCGCCACGGGATGGCGATGGGCTGCCCATGCCACCTGCGCCGCCATCGGATGACGAACCTCCAGATTCGCCCAGATCGCCCGAATCGCCCCATTGAGCACGCTTGAGTGACAGGCCAATCTTGCGATCGTCGATGTCAACGCGGAGGATTTTGACTTCGAGTTCTTCATCAATGGCCACGACATCCTGTGGATTCTCGATCTTGTGATCGGCAAGTTCAGAGATGTGGAGCAGGCCTTCGAGATCATCTTCGAGTTCAACAAAGACACCGAAGTTGGTGATTTTGGTGACCTTGCCCTTGACGACCATACCTGGCTGATAGGCGCCAGGAATCGCATCGACCCATGGATCCTCAGTCAGTTGTTTGATACCAAGGGAGATGCGTTGTTTGTCACGATCGACTTCCAGAACAACACACTGAACTTCGTCGTTCTTGGAGTAGAGTTCGTTGGGGTGGGTGACTTTCTTGGTCCATGACATATCGCTGATGTGAAGCAGGCCGTCGATGCCTGGTTCGATTTCGACAAATGCGCCATAGTTGGCCAGGTTGCGGATCGCGCCGGTGACGATGGTGCCGGTTGGGTATTTTTCGGAAACGAGTTCCCAGGGATTGACCTCAACTTGCTTCATGCCCAGGGAGATTTCGTGCTTGTTTTTGTCGATTTCCAGCACAACCACATCGATTTCATCGCCTGGATTGACGACTTCCGATGGGTGATTGACCCGGCGAGTCCAAGACATCTCAGAGATGTGGACCAAGCCCTCGATGCCTTCGTCCAAGCGGATGAACGCGCCGTAGGACATGATGTTGACCACTTCGCCTTTGATGCGTGCCCCGACGGGGAACTTGGCTTCGATTTCTTCCCAAGGGGAACATTCGGTCTGCTTGAGACCCAGTGCGATTTTTTCTTTTTCGTTGTCGATGTTGAGAACTTTGACCTCGACTTTGTCATCGATTTTGAGCATTTCGCTGGGGTGATTGATTCGGCCCCAGGACATGTCGGTGATGTGGAGGAGCCCGTCGATTCCGCCGAGATCGACAAAGGCGCCGAAGTCGGCGATGTTTTTGACGGTGCCTGTGACGATTTGGCCTTCTTCGAGCGTGGACATCAAGCGGCGTTTGGCATCGGCCCGTTCGGTTTCGACCA
>JALSHW010000131.1 GCA_026982035.1 Phycisphaerales bacterium
CAAGCGGATAATCAATCACCTGATGATCCGGCTCAACCCAGCCATGAACCAGGGCAAAGTATCGCTTGTTGACTTTGCGGTCTTGGAACTGCGTGCCGAGTTTCCAGTGGGCTTGGTCGGACTTGGCAAAGACGATGCAGCCCGAAGTATTGCGATCGAGCCGATGCACCACTCCGGGACGGGCAAAGTCTTTGCCAACACTCGACAGCCCGCCACCCGTCACATGGGCAAAGTGCCATGCCAGGGCGTTGACCATTGTGCCTCGATTTTCAGAACGAGCCGGATGCACAATAATGTCGGGGTCTTTGTTGAGCACAAGCAGATGGTCATCCTCAAACAACACCGTGAGCGGTATCTCGTCTGGTTGAATCTCACTCGATGGCGGCGGAGGGATCACCAACTCAATCCGATCCCCGGCCTTGAGTTTGGTCGAAGGTTTGGCAATCTTCCCGTTGACCGTCGCGCCGCCATCGGCCATCAGTGTCTGCAACTGATTCCGGCTCATGAAGGTGACGCGGGTCGTCAGGTATTTATCGAGCCGAGTGCTGAGCGAGGCCCGTGCAATTTCAAAGCCGACACGCACGAGAAATGCGTCGTCGCCTTGTTCTTTGGCTCGTTGGTACGCCGCTCGGACTGCATCGGGATCGACCTTCCCCCCCGGCACAATACACTCCGAGAGGTTCTCATCGGGCGATTGATGGCCGCCCGGTTGACTCACGGCTGAGATTCTTCGGTCGCGGCCTCTGGGTCGCTTTGCTCGTCTTGCTCAGGATCGCCAATTTCATCAACCGCTTCGTCGATCACTTCATCAACCGCGTCTTCAATCGGCTCAGGAATATCAGGGAGTTCCTCGCCGGGCAACGGAACCAGATCCTCTTGGCTTGGAAGGTCGATGTCCACATCAAATGAACCCATAGCATCAATCCGCGCCTGACCAAGCACCGCCAATGATGGCATCTTGGTTTTTTCAGCAAGTGCAATCACACGCTCATAAAACGACTTGGCACCATCAAAATCTCGTTTGCCTTCAGCCACGGCTCCAGCACGAAACAACCCCTGCATCGTCAACAGCACCTTGCCTTCATCGGACTCGGTCATCGTGATCACCTCTTGGGCAATGGTCCCGGCTTGATCCAGGTACACCTGCCGTTGGTTGTCATCGAGTCGGTCCGCTTCGTCCATCAGCTCGCCCGTCACCGGGTTGTACAACGCACCGGGTTGGACGCCTTGGATGAACGCCGAGAGGTACAGATCGACGGTGGTCAGTTTGGCAATCTCAGCAACCGATCGAACGCCGGCGTATTCCTCGGCCAACGCCGTGAGCGATGCAGGCGATGGGTTCCCACCCATCGTCGCGGCTTGCAACTCACCAAAGGCACGATCAATCTTCTCAATCCTCATCTGCTCGAGCTTGCCGAGCCCCGCCCAGACCAACGCGGCAATCGCGATGACCATAATCACCGGCGAACTCCATTTGTTCAAGAAGTCAATAAACTCCTTGTTGATCCGGGAGTCTTCGAGCCCTGCGCCAGCTTTGATATCTGTTTGACGATCGTCCATGGAACTACCTACTACTCATCGTGGGCTGTAGACGCCCATCTGGGAACTCGAATTGTGGATAACCTCACACAAGCCAACTGGCCAAGGCGGAGGGTATTGGGAGGGGATCGTAGCGGGGCAAGTGCCCCCAAGCCCGATTGGTCGATCTGAACCGTTCAGGAATCCCAGAACCGCCATGGACGCGGATCAGCCAAGGCCTCTGAGGGGACCAATCGCTCTTTGATCGTTTGGGCAAGGGTTTGGATGCCCTCTCCGGTCTGGCTGCTGCATGAACAATCTGCATAATCTGCACAATCCAGCCCGTCAATACCCGCCCCCAGGTCGCTGCGAACCCTGACCCGCAGCGTCGGGATCATGGGATTGATGAGATCGATGAGCCGAGGATCAAGTTGTCCCTGGGCATCGTCATGGTCGATGGCATGGATCACCAGATCGGCCGATTGAAAAACCGGGCCAACCAGTTTCAACTCCTCCCCCACCGCCACCGTTTCATCGACCCCAGGCGTATCGACCCACCGAACCACCAGCCCGCCCAGATCAAGCATCACCCCCACATGATCCCGCGTCGTCCCGGCGTGATCCGACACCATGGCCACCGATGCCCCCGCCAACGCATTGACCAGCGACGACTTACCAATATTGGCCCGACCCACAGCCACCACAATCGGAGGCACCAGCAAACGGTTCATCATCCGAGCATCAGCACACGGCTGTTCATCACAAAACCCTCGCCATCGACGGGGTTGATCAAGCAGCACATCAACGGCCATCGGGCTCGGCGCGATGGCCAACGCCTGGAGCATCCGGGCTTCATGCACATCCTCGGCTTCGGGGAACATGGCCTGTGGATCGCTTGGTTGTTTGTATTGAATCCCCAGTTGATTCAGTGCCTCTGAGATGGCTTTGGTGATTCCGATCCCGCCATGAGGCATGATGAGCAATGAGCCGGGCTCAAAGCACGCCAACAACGCTTCGTCGAGATGCACGATCGAGCCAAGCCGAATCTGCCCTGGACTCAGTGGGTTGATCTTGAGAAGCCCGCACACCCACTCCATGTCATCAGACACGATCCGAAGAATCGACACGGCCCCCACCGCATTGATGGGGGTTTCGATGGTGTGATAGGCCTGCATCACTCTTGGTCGTTGGCATCAAGATCGTCTGAATCGTTGAGCAGTTTGCTGCATGCGACGCGGATGCCTTGGAGTTGGAGGTCTGGGACGAAGGAGTCGATCAGTTCATCGTCTTCGAGGATGCCCAGATCGCCGCCGGTGACAATGGTTTGGGGGTATCCCTGATAATGCTCTGCGTACCGCTCGGTCAATAGCCGAACCGCTCCACGGACGGCAAAGGTGACCCCAAGCAAGATCGCCTCATCGGTCTGCTTGGCTGGTTCGTTGGATGATGGATCGAGTTTGCGATAGGTGAGTTTGGGCAGATTGGCAGCCGTGTCGTGGAGTGATGAAAGCATCATCGAGACTCCAGGAATGATGGCTCCGCCATGGAAGACTCCGGTGCCATCGACAAAGTCCACCGTGACGGCGGTGCCTGCATCAATCACCACACACGCCTGATTCAGAACATCAAAGGCCCCCAAGGCGCACAAGAGCCGATCCTGTCCAACAGTCATTTCCCCAGCATCGGTCAAAGTGTGCTGGATGGGAATCTGAAAATCTCGACCAAATCGGTAGATGGTTTGCCCGGTCGCTTTGCGGATGGTTCGTTCGATCTCATCGCTGCTGGTCGGGCGGACGCCGGCCATGACGATCGTGGGATCGTCCCCCGAATCCTCTCGGCACGATTCAGCAATTTCGTTGACCCGCTGGGCAATTGCTCCCGGATCAGATGAATCAAAGGATTGAGGATTCAAGCATTCCCGATCAGCAAATGAGCCCACCCGCGTGCGGGTATTGCCCACGGCGATGGCAATGAGCGTCCCCATCGAAGAAAGTGGGGAAGAAAGTGGGTTTCCAGAGAGGGCTGGCGGAGAGTCTG
>JALSHW010000132.1 GCA_026982035.1 Phycisphaerales bacterium
ATTGCCCATGCGATCAGGACAGTAAAACAAGCCCCCGCCGCTCCAAATCGGAGAGCGGGGACGAGAATCGATTCCACAAAACTTCGTTTCATAATTAGCAGCCAGGAGTCCAATCTGGGCCTGTAGTAGTTCCACAGTTTCCGCCGCAATTCGGACTTGTAGATGGAGCGGGAGGAACAGGAAATGTAGCACCATCACAATTGTTATTCGTGCGGTCATAATTTTCAGAAACACATTGATCTCTGGTTAGCGTCCGTGTCTGTGTTACGGAAGTGATAGTACAACCGATACTGATACGAGTGCAAGTCCGCCGGAGAGTGGTCACGGCAGGACGACGGTAGGACGCACTCACCAAGCACCCACTTGGATGCCGAACCACACCTGTGACAGCCCATCCGCCACAAACCGGTCCTGTGGACGGTAGATTGAAGATAATTCTTCTTGGCCAACAACATGCTGCAGGATTCACATCATTTAATACGGCGTCAAAGACTTCGTGAATATCTCCAGTACCATTGATGTGTGCGTCGATGCTCTGCGATACAGCCGTCCACAGGTCTCCAGCCGTTGCCGCTGGACCACTGCAAGGTTGCGATGGATCGCCTGGTTGCCCCCCCCAAATGTACCGCCAGACACCGATATGGACGAAGAAGCCGCATGGCCTGACAACTCAAGGAGTTCTAGAAATGGCTTTGGATTTTCGAGCATCCCAACTATAGGATCAAATGGTGAACCTAAAAGTACACCATCTGCAAACGGGACAGGATTTGGCGCAGAAACATCTACAAGAACATCATTGTATATATTGTCAATTGGCCAGGGGTACTCAGGGCTGGTTGGATCTGGCAGCCCTAGGTTTTCTACTGCCCATAGAACAACCGATGCCGTGTCTTCTCCAACCCATGCTTGTGAATCCCATCCATTCACGGACTGCTGTGCAATTACGGCATTAATTGTACTGCCTGGATTTGGTCCCTCTTCCAGTCGAAACAACAACAGCGTGTCAGCATGATTGTCCTCGACAATTGTGACGATCTGCCATCCATCCATTTCATACACGACATCCGAAATGCTAAGCTGTGCACTCGACGCACATGTCGCTCCGCCAAGCATCGTACATGCGATCATGCCGAGAAATTTCCGAGGCGTTCTGTTCTGTTCTGTTCTGTTCTGTTCTGTTCTGTTCATATTTATAAACCCTTTCTGCCGATCGGCACTTCAGTGTACCATAAAAACATTTCCATCGCGGCCTGCTATTCCAACGCTCTTATTTGTGCGTTTGGCCTGCGAAACGCCTCATATTTGAGTACGCTCCACACCCCACATATTCCTATCCCGCACCACCCGTCGATACAGCGTGTCACGCTCCACCGCTTCGTATCCCGCTTCGTTGATTGCTTTGATCAAATCGCTGGCGGTCGTCTCTTGGTGCGTGCCATCCCCCACCGCTTTGGTGATGTCGTACCACACCACCGTCCCATCAAGATCATCAGCCCCGGCCTGGAGCATCACCTCGGCCATCGACACGCTCTGCATGATCCAGAACGCCTTGACATGCGGAAAATTATCAAGCATCAATCGGCTCACCGCGATCGTCCGCAGGTTCTCGACACCGGCCGGGCCGCTCAAATGCTCAAGCTCTGAACCATCAGGAAAGAACGGGAGCGGCGTAATCGTCTGGTAGTACCCACCCAACCGAGAATCTTCTCTGGGTGCCATGCTGGTGGGCTTTGCCACCTGCATGTCTTTTGGATCTCCAAGACCCGCAGGTGGATAAGAATCCACCAACGGGGCACCCTGTACATATGGACTCGGTAGCACAGCCCCTTCACCAGAAAGCGTAATCACCGGCGCGGTGATCTCGGCAGACTCTGGCACACCCTCGGCAATATACCCATCAGCATCACCCGCATACCCCAACCGATGCAAGGCCTGGTCTTGTGAACGCCGAAGAATCTCCATGTGCCTGAGCCGTTCTTGGCGCGTATCGACATGACCGTACAGCATGGTGCAGTTGGTATTCAATCCGAGTTCATGAGCGACCAGATGCACATCGAGCCATTCGTGGGCACCGATCTTGGTCTTGAACGCTTCACGATGCACCCGATCATCAAAGACCTCGGCCCCGCCACCTGGAAGCGAACCAAGACCCGCGTCGATCAGTCGTTCAAGCACCCATCGCACGCCACTCTTGGTGTCGTCCTTTTTGTAGACCTTGGCGATGCGTGCCAGATGTACAAGTTCGACGGCGGTGAAGGCCTTGAGATGCACACTCGGCGCGACCTCGGTCAATGTTCTGAGCATGTCCGTGTAATACTCAAACGGCAAGTACGGATTCAATCCACCCACAATGTGCAGTTCCGTCGCGCCCGACGCGGCGGCCTTACGGCCTTCTTCTTTGATGTACTCAAGATCACGGGTGTACTCGCCTTGGTCGCCTTTCTTGCGGGCAAACTCGCAAAACTTGCACGCCAAGGCACACACATTGGAGTAGTTGAGATGCCGGTTGATGTTGTAGTACGCCACACCCGGATGCATCCGATCACGAATCATCTTGGCAAGTTCCAGAACCGTCCAGAGGTCTTTGGTCGTATAGAGGGTCCATCCATCATCGAGCGATAATCGTTGGCCGTCGTGGACCTTCTTGGCGATGGATTCAAGAGCGGGATCGAGATTGGGAATCACATTGGGAAGCACAGCGGTGGTCATGGAGGATTCTAGGTTCATCCGCCGGGTGGATCAGCACAAATTCATTCCTTTGATCTGCTCGATCATGTCCCGAACCGCCTGTCCTCGATGTGAGATTTGATTCTTTGTCTGGGTATCCAGTTCAGCACTGGTCTGCATGTATTCAGGAGCAACCAGAAAAATCGGGTCATACCCAAACCCATTGCTCCCCCGAGGCACACAATCACACGGAGCCGCGTGCGGATCATCACAAGTCAGCCCAATGCGTCCCTCAAATGTCCTCTGGCTCGTCGCCAAGATACTCCCATCAGGATCAGCCAAGACCATGGCGCACACAAACCGGGCCGAGCGATCCTCAAAATCCACCAGTTCCATCTCCGCCAATACCCGGTCGATGTTGTGTTCATCGCGCTGCCGCCTGGTCATTTCGGCGGCTCGACCATCGACCTGACCATCAAAGGCGTAATGCGACGAAATCACTCCGGGCTTCCCGCCTAGAGCATCTATTTCCAATCCGGAATCATCGGCCAGACACACCCGGCCTGTGGCCTTGGCGTAGGCAACGGCTTTGATGGTGGCGTTCTCGAGGAAAGTCGTTCCGGTTTCCTCAGGTTCTGGGAACTGGTTTTCAAGTTCGTTCAATCCGAGAATGTGGATCGAGGATCCGCCAAGGAGTGCTCGGAGTTCATCGACTTTGCCGGGGTTCTGTGTTGCCAGGACGATGGTGCTCATGGGTGATTCTATGAACCTCATTTGGTCTATGCTACTTGCATGAATGTGAATCGTACCGATCTTGCCAACCAAGCCGCAGACGCCCTGGAGCGTGATTTTTCCACGATTCACGCACTGGTCGGCTTCGACGGG
>JALSHW010000133.1 GCA_026982035.1 Phycisphaerales bacterium
AATGGGTTGCACACTGATCACCAAGAATGACCGCGATCAACACACCCTGGCCTGCCGAGGAACGGATCCCCTCAAACCCATCATGTGTGATATGCGCGACATGCCCGATGCCGTCATGTCCCTGGCGGTCGTCGCGTGCTTTGCCAAGGGCACCACCATCATCCGAGGCGTCAAAACACTCCGCGTCAAAGAATGCGACCGCATCGAAGCCCTCAAAACCGAACTCGCCAAAATCGGCGTCGCCATCACCGACAACCTCAATGGCGACGGGGACGCCTTGTCAATCTCACCCCCCCAAAGTTGGGGCACCTGGCAACCAGAATCACCCGTCGTTCTGGACACCTACGACGACCACCGGATGGCTATGTCCCTGTCACTCCTGGCCTTACGCCTCCAGAACATCGTCGTCAACGACCCCAAATGCGTGGCCAAGACCTATCCGACCTTCTACCAGCACCTCCATCGGATCTACGATGAAAACGAACATATCTAGCCAAGTTTCTCGAAAGATCATTGCACATCCCCAACCAACTGTTGTATGGTAAGAAATCATGATTCAATACTGCGAAATCCTCAAAAAAGTACTCAAAGAAGGCACCCCCTGCGATGACCGCACAGGTGTCGGCACCCTCTCAATCTTCGGGCATCAGTCCCACTATTACCTCGATCCAAACGCCCCCGGAGCCACTGAACATGAAATTCGCACCGGGCAAGCCGCGGGCTTTCCGATCGTCACCACCAAAAAACTCCACCTCCGTTCGATCATCCACGAACTCCTCTGGTTCCTGACAGGCGATACCAACATCGCCGCCCTCAAAAAACACAATGTCAAAATCTGGGACGACTGGGCAGACGAAAACGGTGATCTCGGCCCAATCTATGGCCACCAATGGCGATCATGGGCATGCCCCGATGGCTCGACCCTCGACCAAATCACCGAACTCATCAAAGGCATCAAAACCAACCCCTACTCCCGACGCCACATCGTCACCGCGTGGAACCCCGCACAACTCGACCAAATGGCGTTGCCCGCCTGCCACTGCCTCTTCCAATTCCATGTCGCCCGTTCCAAAGACAAAGGCCCGGACTGGCTCTCGTGCCAACTCTACCAACGCTCGGCCGACCTCTTCCTCGGCGTGCCGTTCAACATCGCTTCCTACGCCCTGCTCACGCAGATGGTCGCCCAAGTGACGGGGCTCCGGGCAGGCATGTTCGTCCACACCCTCGGCGATGCCCACATCTACCTCAACCACCTCAATCAAGTCGAAGAACAACTCGACCGCGACCACCGCCCACTCCCCAAAATGCTCATCAACCACGATGTCCATGACATCTTCGATTTCAAATACGAAGACTTCGAACTCATCAACTACGACCCACACCCCCACATCAAAGGCGAAGTCGCCGTCTAAACGATCTCTGTTGAATTCATCTGCATCTACCCGATATTGAGTCCATGCAAGACACCATTTGGATCCACGGCAACTACAAATCCCAATTCGGGCTCCTCGGAGCCATGTCCAAGGAACTGACCGACGCTTTCGTAGCCAAGGGCTACGACGCTCGACATTTCCACCTCTCCCACGATGACATGCCCACCCAAGGCACCCTCTTCTTTATGAATATCCCCATGACACTCAACCACCTCCCCCCGGAACTCTTTACCCCCAATCCAAACATGCGGGCCCTTCAACTCTATGTCGATCATCCCTTTGGGCTTCCAGACAAGATCATCGACCAATGGTCCGAAAAAACCAATCTCGAAAACTATCGCCTTTGCCTGCCCTGCCTTGACGATGTCCATCTGCTCCGCAACCGCTTCCCCAAACTCGTCCATTCCTGGATCCCCCATGGCATTCCTCGAAACTCACTTTGTGACCTCAACACCCTCACAATGGACCACTACACCAATCGAGAATTTGATGTCGTCGTCACTGGGTCGATCCGTCCACAACAAAATATCGACACCGCCATCAACAACATCAAAGACCCAAACATGGCGGCCATCATCAACGACATCGCCAACATGATGATTCGTGACCCGCACCTTGGATATGTCGCCGCCTGCGACATTGCCCTTGGCTCAAGAGGCATCATCACCGGAAAATGGGACACCCAAAAATTCCTCTGGAATCTCGTCATCGCCATCGTCAATCGTTTCCGAAGAATCCAGACCGTCCGCGCCCTCCAAGGCCTCAAGGTCGGCGTCTTTGGCTCCAAAGAATGGATCTCCGAATGCACCGGAACCATCCACTACGCAGGTGAAATCGACTACGCCCAATGCTCCAACGCCTATGCCCAAGCCCGCGTCGGGCTTGCCTGGGGCCCAACCCAATTCGTCCACTCCTACTCCGAACGCATCATGCAAGCCATGGCCGGCGGAGCGTGCGTTGTCGCCGACGATCGACTTCTTGTTCGGCACGACTTCAACGGCACCATGACCCAAGACCCCCCGAACCCCACGGCCAAACTTTTCGATTGGTCCGGCACCAACATCGCCGCCGCACGAGAAGCCGTCGATCATCAACTCGCCAATCCAGAAGAGTCCCTCGCCATGGCCCGTCGAGGCCGAGAGCATGTCGAGCAAACCTGCCTCTGGGAACACCGAGTTGACCAAATGGTCAACCTCGTCAACTCCTGCCAACAACCAACCCCAGCAATGGCCTAGCCCTTCAACTCCCCATCTCATCAATAAACGCATTGGCCTCGTCGATCGACGCTTCCATATCCGCAATCAACGACGCGATCTCGGTTTCGAGTTCCACCAGCGTCCCGCCAAGTGACGCGATCGCGCGAGCGTTGAGATTATGCTTGAGAAACAGCACCTGATCATTAAACGCCGCCAGCACAGGCCCCATCTTCGACTCGGCCCGCCTCATCGCGACAATCACATCACCATACCGATCGCGTGTCTCATCGAGTTGTTTCTGCGATGCCCGCCGAAGTGAGTCCGTCGAATATTCTTCGAGTTCTTTTTCCCACTCTGCAAACAACGACCGAGCGACTCGATCCACCGATTTGATCTTCCCCGAAACCTTGCCTGCCCGCGACTCGGCCCGATCATACTGTTTTTTGAGCCGCGTGTAGGCCGATTCAAGTTCCCCACCGTCGTAGCCCGAGAGCGCTTTGAGTTCATCAAGCGTCGAAGCAAACTGTTCCTTGGCCGACTCCTGAGCATCCCGCGTCTCATCAACCCGATCCACAAGTTGCTCCCGCTTCGGCGTCCCCATCTTCTCCCGCACAGCGATGCCAGTAGAAGCACAGCCCGTGATCAAAAGAAACCCAGCCAGCACAAGAGTCTGAAATATGCGTGTGTTGTTCATAACCCCATCATAGCCGGGTGCCACTACTCGCCGCTTCGGCGCAGTAGTGTCTCCCAACCACCTACAATCCCCAAATGGCACCACATCACAAGCAAATGAAACGCCAAGAGACCCCAAATCAAGCCCGTTTTCTTACATTTTCCTGCTACCAACGCCTTCCAC
>JALSHW010000134.1 GCA_026982035.1 Phycisphaerales bacterium
GGGGTGCTTTGGGGGGTGCCCATTTGTTCGAGTGTGCCGTCTTGGGCGGCTTGGGCGACGGCTTTGGAGACTTCGACGAACTGGTTTTGGAGTTCGGCGATGGTCTGGGTGATCATGGTGGATTCTTCGTCGCTGAGATTGCCTTTGGTTTTTTCTTCGACGACGGTGAGGAGGTCGATGTTGAGGCGGGCGACATCGAGGGAGACCATGGCTTTGCCTGATTGGTCTGGGAAGGCGCCCATGTACATGAGGGCTTGGGTGGCGAGCATGGAGACGAGTTCTTTGAAGCCGAGTTTTTCGGGGAGGCCTGGGATTGCCCCGGATTGGGCCGCTTTTTCGGCTTTTTCTTGTTCTTGGGCGACGAGTTTGGCTTTCTCGGCTTGGGCGGAGGATTTCCAGTCGTCGTCGATGATAATCTTGGGTTGATCTGAGTCGGTCATGCGTTGTTCCTTTTTGTTGGTGTATGCTAGGACATGGAACGGAGATTGATGTTGGAAATACAGCGATTGAAGAGTACATTGTGCGGGGGCTTGCCTCTGGTTTTGGTCGGGATTTTGGCTGGGGTTTTGGCTGGAGGATTGGCTGGATGTGGGGGCAACAAAGTGACGGGCAATCGGCACCATGACAAGACTACAGAAATCCAGATCGGCGACTTTCGGGCAGACCCCAACGCCCCGGTGATCCCTGTTGAACCCGTGGGCGGTGCCCAGCCCGATGCGGCCATGGAATCGTCAGATCAACCCGGTGAAGACCTGGTGATGACCCACCGGAACGAACCCGTCGATGATGCGCCTCGGAATGTGATTCGGAGCGGTGAGGGTGGGTTGGAGTTTTTGGATGCGAAGGTTGGGGATATTAGTGGGCATCCGATTTATGTGTCGAGTTTCTTTGAACCGATTGCGGATCGCTTGATTGCATCGGGCAAGCAGAACAATCTTCAGGATTGGCGAGCCGAAGCGATTAATATTGTGCAGGACCGTCTCAAGGGGATCATCTATGACGAGTTGCTTCGGGCCGAGACCATCGCGGCGTTGACCCCGCAACAACGGGTTGGGCTCCAGTCGTTTCTCAAAGATTTTCGATCAAACCTGCTCTCTGAAAACTTGGGGAGTAAGGAACTTGCCAATCGGCGGATTCTTGAAGAACAAGGCATCACACTCGACGAAGCGTTGCGCCAAAAAGAACTCGATACGCTGGTGGGGCTGACGCTCTATCAGGAGATCAATCGTGGGATCAATATCTCGTGGCGGGATATCAAGCAACGGTATGAGCGGGATATTGATCGTTTTCAGCCGCCTCCGACGGTGGTGCTGCAGGTGATCAGTGTGCTTGAACCCGAAGGCGAGTTGGTCGATTCGATCACAGCCCGGCTCAACAGCGGCGAAAGTTTCGCCGAGATTGCTTCATCGGACATCAACACCTTTAACAATGACACCCAAGGCCTCTTGGAAACCGTACTCGAAGAAGACTTCGAGACCACCAAGTTTTTTGCTCCTGAGCCACTCAATGAAGCGGTGTGGGGGCTTGATGAAGGTGAGTGGGCTGGCCCGGTGTCGCTGGGGAATGCGAACTTTTGGATTTTGTATGTTGAACGCCGACAGGAATCCAAATCGTTGTATGAGGCCCAGTTGCAGATTTCGCGTGAGTTGATGCAAGAACGGCGAGCGATTGGACGGGCGGAGTTTTTGACGAACTTGATGGAGCGGGCGCGGGTGTCGAGCCAGAATGAGATTATGCTCCGGTTGTTGTATATTGCTGAACAGCAGTATGGGCCCAAGGGGTGAGTGGGTTCTTTGGGCGTGTCTTTGGTTGGCCTAGGGTTCAGAAATCGGTGTGGATTCGTGGGGAAGATGCTGCGGCAAAGCACATGCGAAAGAGTGGGTATCGGGTCATTGCTCGGAATCTTCGGTTGTCGATGGGGGAGATTGATGTGTTGTGCGAAAATTCCAAATCCAGGGCGTTGATCGTTGTGGAGGTCAAGGCGCGAGAAAGATCGCCGGGCGACACCCGGCGCATCGACCCGGAAACAAACATTACGGCGGCGAAGAAATCCAAACTCCGCATGCTGGCAACAGCGTTGACCAAACAGGAGCGGTTTGGCAATCGGCCAATTCGGATTGATGTGATTGCGGTGGTGTTTGAACGGGGGTCAAAGAAACCTGTTGAGCTTCGGCATTATGAATCGGCGGTGTGAATTGTCGATTCAATGGCGATTGGGTTGGAATCGTCTGGGCTGTTGTGGTCTGGGGCATGGTGACCAGAGTCATTGTGATCAGGGCCATTGTGATCAGGGCCATTGTGGGATGGTGGTCGCATCGCGCCTCGGAACTTGGCTTCGAGTTTGGTTTCTTCGAGGATGTCGTGGTCGATTTTGGATGGCAGGATCAGGGAGAACATGGAGCCGGAGCCGACTTCGGAGACGAGTTGGATTTCGCCTTGGAGCAGGCGGGTGAGTTCGGAGACGATTGCCAGGCCGAGTCCTGTGCCTGCGTGGGATCGTGTGTGGGAGGAGTCGACTTGTTGGAACTTGTCGAAGATTTTTTTCTGATCTTCGGGTGCGATGCCTTGGCCATTGTCGATGATTGACACGCGGAGGCGGTCGGTGTCGGTGTCGTCGTCGGGGAGCCGTTCGGCTCGGAGGGTGATTTCGCTTGGGGCTCCTGAGGCGTTGTCGCCGGTGAATTTGACGGCGTTGGAGAGGAGGTTGAAGACGATCTGTTGGAATTTTTTGGCATCGGTTTCGACGAGTGGAATGTCGTCTGCCAGATCGAGGGTGACTTTGATGTCTTTTTTGCGGGCCAAGGGATGGATGAGCCCGACGAGGGCTTGGCAGGTGTCGGCGATGTTCATTGGGGCGATGTCGAGTTCGACTCTGCCCGCTTCGATCTTGGCCATTTCGAGGAGTGATTCGATCATTTCTAGGAGTGTGCGACCCGCCGAGACGATGTTGACGAGGTACCGCTCGCGTTTGTTCATTTCGTTGGCGTCAAAGCCGACGGGGGGTTCTGGATGTTCGGCGGCACTGGCGATTTCTCGACGGACGATTTCCAGGAGCAACTCGGCAAAGCCGATGATCGCGTTGAGCGGGGTGCGGAGTTCGTGGGAGACGCTGGCGAGGAATTCGCCTTTGAGGCGGGCCGATTCAAACAAGGCGAGGTTGGCTTGGGAGAGTTCGGCGAGTTTGATGTCCATCGCGGCGTTTGCGCCCCGGAGTTGGTCTTGTTGACGCTGAAGTTCGGCGAGCATGAGGTTGATGGTTTCGGCGAGTTCTTCAAACTCATCGCCTGTGGCGATGGTTGAGCGGATGTCGAGGTTGCCATCGCGGACTTTTTCGGCGGTTTTCTGGAGGGAGAGGACGGGCTTGATGATGAGTTTTTCGGTGATCCATGCAAAGACCACCAGAGCCACTGCAAGCACCACCACGCCTGCGGCGACGACATAGAGCAAGTTGACGACCATCAACCAACCGG
>JALSHW010000135.1 GCA_026982035.1 Phycisphaerales bacterium
ACTGATCTGATTTGCAGACTGAACATCGCAACGTGTCCGATTCTTGACGAATGGTAAACGCGACTTCTCCCTAGCTAAACACCGTGCGGACATGGTGGTAGCCACGGATGTCAAAGGCATGGTATAACAGACTTGTGGACATGGATGGACCTCTTGATTGAAGTGTTGTAACTCCAGATCAGACCACCATGTCCACGCTTTTTCAACTCAGAAGTACGCATTAACCGGATGAACCCCATTAAATTCACCCTTATAATCAAATACGCATGCATCTGAAGCGTAAACTGTTAAAATGCTTCTGAATCATACCCCTTGCAAGATCGCTTGATATGGGCTTGCGAAAATAACATCTGAGAGCAAAGCCATGAGTACACGCTGGACTAGGTTTCGATCACGTCTTTGGCGTTCAGGGAAATTGATACTTTTAGGGTTCCTCATTGCTGGAGGGATTTATTGGGTCAAGTTCTCGCCTCTCACCGTGACGCAACACACCATTGAGCAAGGGCCGATCATTGCCGAGGTCATGGGCACAGGCACCATTGAGGCAAGGGTATCGGTGATGACCAGTCCCAAAATCTTCGGCCGCATCAAAAACGTGCTCGTCGATCAAGGAAGCCAGGTCAAGGCCAACGATTTACTGGTCCAACTTGAAGATGCTGAATACCAACAGCAAGTCGCCATCGCCATCGCCAATTTGGATGTCGCCAAGGCAGCCATGGCCCGCCTTACGGCAGACAAAGGCCGAGCCCAAATCATCACATCCCAAGCCCAAAGACGCAACCGAACCAAGCAATCGCTCTTGGCTCAAAATGTCGCCACCCAAGATGAAGTGGACAGTGCTGTTGAAGCATTGGCAATCGCCGAAGCGGGCTTGTCTCGCTCTGAAGCAGCCATCATCGAAGGGCGTAACCTACTCATCGCGGCTGAAAAAACGTTGGAATACCATCGGGCTCGCCTCACGGATACACAAATCCTCGCACCCTTTGATGGGCTCATCGTGCGGCGACGACGTGAGGCGGGGGACATTGTCGTCCCAGGCAGTGCGATCCTGACCCTCATCTCCACCAAAGAACTTTGGATCCGTGCGTGGGTCGATGAAACAGAAATGGGAAAACTCGAAGTAGGCCAACCCGCTCGGGTGGTCTTTCGCTCGGACCCAACTCATTCGTATCCGGGAACGGTTGCCCGCTTGGGAAAAGAAGCGGACCGAGAAACACGGGAATTTATCGTCGATGTCCAAGTCTTGGGTTTACCTAAAAACTGGGCTGTGGGACAACGTGCCGAAGTGTTCATTCAAACCGCCCAGAAACAGTCGGTTCCCCTGCTCCCCGCTGCTTATGTTCAATGGGAAAACAAGCGGCCAGGCGTTTTTGTGAACGTCCAAGGACGAGTGCAATGGCGAGAACTTACACTGGGGTTGCGTAGTTTAGATACGGTCGAGATTGTCGCGGGGCTGCAAGCTCAAGATATTGTTTTAATGCCCGCCAAGGCAGGGGCAACTTTACCTGAAGGTCGAAGGGTCAGTTCCCCATGAACCTAGCCATCAAAGACATTCAACACAGTCTCGGACGCTTTGCGTTAACGGCTCTAGGCATCGGCATGCTACTCATGGTCGTCATGGGCATGGGCGGAATCTATCGAGGCATTGAGAAAGATGCCATCCTTCTCATTGACCGCCTCGGAGCGGATCTGTGGGTCGTGCAGCGAGACACGCGTGGCCCATTTGCGGAAGTTTCACGCGTGCCAGCGAATTTAATCCATCGCATGTTGGCGGTTCCAGGCGTAAAGTCTGCCAGGGAATTTGTCTATCACACGGTCCAACGCGAACACCAAGGCAAGCTATTTCGAATGGCGGTTTTGGGTTTGAGTTGGCCAGAGGATAACGGGTCTTGGTTGCCGTTGATCGCGGGCCGTCCGCTGGGAGCCAGTCATTATGAAATGATTGCAGACAAATCATTGGGCTTGGGGCTTGGCCAGCGGGTTCGACTTGGCAAAGAAACGTACACCGTCGTCGGGATCACGACGAACATGATGGGTTCGTCGGGCGATGGCCTTGGCTTTTTCACCGTTGCTGATTCTCAGGCCATTCAATTCAACACCAGCAATGAAGCGATCCGCTTAGAACGAGCTGCCCGCCTTGCTCGAGGCGAACGCAGTGAACTAGGCAACAATCAACCTTCACTCCTAGAACAAGCGATCAAGCCCGCCTATGAATTGCCCTCCATCGCCAAACCTCAGATCAGTGCGGTGATCGTCCATCTATCGCCAGGGGCCGATGCCCAACGGGTGGTCGATATTGTTTCGGGCTGGCGTGATGTGACGATCTATACCCAGCAAGGCCAAGAAACACTTCTATTAAGAGGTACGGTCGAAAAAGTGCGTAAGCAAATTGGCTTGTTTCGAGTTCTACTCACCGTCATTGCGGGGATCGTGATGGCGTTGATTCTGTACACGCTCACGCTCGACAAAATTCACTCCATCGCCCTACTCAAACTCATCGGCGCACCGGACAGGATGATCCTAGGCCTCATCATGCAACAAGCTCTTTTCCTAGGAACCCTCGGGTACGCCATTGCCTACATCCTTGGGCAGAAGGTGTTCCCCATGTTCCCTCGCCGCGTAATTTTGACCAATGAAGACCTGTTTGTGTTAGGCGGAATTGTGCTGGGAATCTCCGTCGCTTCGAGCGTATTGGGAATATGGAAAGCCACCCAAGTCTCACCCAACGAAGCTGTCGCCTAATACCAACCCCACAAAAACTCGTGCGAATGGTTATTCGCGAAGACTGAATTGATAAGGCTTTATAAAAATCTCAACCCGTACATAATATATGCGATGCATCTCAGGTGTAAAAAGAAACATGGACCACAAATTCGCCATCGAAACCCATCAAATGACCAAAGTGTATGGCAGCGGGAACACCGAAGTCATTGCCATGTACGATGCCACCATGAACGTCGAACGAGGCGAAGTAGTCGCCTTATTAGGACCCAGCGGAGCAGGCAAATCCACCTTCCTCACCGCCATCGGCCTCATCAACCCGCCCACCTCCGGCCAAATCATCATCGGCGGACAACTGATCCTTGATGGCCCTCAATCCCACACCAACCTCCGCACCTTTCGCAAACAACACATTGGCTTTGTCTTTCAAAAAGCAAATTTGATCCCTTTTCTCACTGCCATCGAAAATGTTCAGGTCGCTCTAGAGATCAACGGAAACAGTCCCAGAGCCGCTCGCAAAGAAGCCTTGGCCTTGATGGATTATCTCGGCGTGGCTGATCGAGCTGACGGCTTGCCCAATACCCTTTCAGGCGGTCAACAACAACGCGTGGCCGTCGCTCGCGCGCTGGCCAACAAACCCAGTGTCATTCTCGCGGACGAACCGACGGCTGCGTTGGACGGCCATCGCGGCCGTCAGGTCATGGAACTATTTGCTCAAGTCGCCCACGAACGCGGCGCGGGCGTGG
>JALSHW010000136.1 GCA_026982035.1 Phycisphaerales bacterium
TGGGCTCGTTGCGGTCACTGGGCTGAGTGGGTGTGACAATGCGGGGCATGGATTGTTCTCTGGGGCGGCTCTTGGTGCGGTGACGGGGGTTGCGCTTGGATCGTTGAGTGGGAATGCTGGTGAGGGCGCGGTGGCTGGGGCGATCATTGGTGGTGCGGGGGGGGCAATTCTTGGTGATCAGAATGAGCGGAATCGGAACAATGCTCGGTATGGGACTCGGTATGGGAACTCTTCAACCAGGGGATCGACGAATACCAGTTCTTACTATTATTACGAAGATCGTTCTCATGGCTCCTACAGGGGGTATGGGGGGTATGGGGGGTATGGGTCTGGTGGGCATCATTCGGATCGTCATCACGGCTATGACCGGCATGGGTATTGGTGGGAAGAAGAGTGGCGTCATTGAATCTTGATTGGTGGGAGGGCTTGTTCGTCCTTTATCCCAGAGGTTTGCGTATCATGCTCGGCTAACCCGAAGGGCCTTATCCGTGCAGATTCGCAATTTTTCAATTATCGCTCATATTGACCATGGCAAGTCCACGCTTGCTGATCGCTTGCTCCAAGCAACCAACGCAGTTTCTGATCGCGAGGCCAAGGCCCAGCTTTTGGATTCGATGGATTTGGAGCGTGAGCGGGGGATTACGATTAAGGCCTCGGCTGTGACGGTGATGCACCATCATAAGGGCGAGGACTACATGCTTAATTTTATTGATACGCCTGGGCATGTGGACTTTGGGTATGAAGTCTCCCGTGCGCTCAAGGCGTGTGAGGGGGCGTTGTTGATTGTGGATGCGTCGCAGGGGGTTGAAGCGCAGACGGTGGTGAATACTTATTTGGCTGTTGAGCAGAATCTTGAGATTGTGCCTGTGCTCAATAAGATTGATTTGCCTGGTGCGCGTCCTGATGAGATTGCTGATGAAGTTGAGCAGGTGCTTGGGATTGATGCGATGGAATGTATTCCGGTTTCTGCAAAGACCGGGGAGGGGATTCCTGAGTTGCTTGATGCGATTTGTGATCGTTTTCCGGCTCCGGATCCGCCGAAGATTTCGCAGACTCGGGCGTTGATTTTTGATGCGATTTATGATGATTATCGTGGGGTGATTGTGTACTGTCGGGTGTTTGATGGGAAGTTGACGGTTGGCGATAAGATTTTGATGATGGGTCTTGAGCGGACCTTTACGATTACTGAGTTGGGTAAATACACGCCCAAGCAGGAGAAGCACAAATCGATCGGTGCTGGGGAGACTTGCTACTTAGTTGCCGCGATCAAGACGCTGGGTGATGTGCGGGTTGGTGATACGATTACGATCGACCATGATCGTGCTGAAGAGGCGCTTGATGGGTATGAGCCGCCTTCGCAGATGGTGTTCTGTGATTTCTATCCTTCGACGACGGAGAAGAAGGGCAATGACTTTGAGGAATTGCGTGAGGCCATGGAAAAGTTGGTGTTGAACGACTCGTCGTTTTCGTATCAGGCCGTGCATAGCGAGGCGTTGGGCTTTGGGTTCCGGTGTGGGTTCCTTGGGCTTTTGCATATGGACATTATTCAGGAGCGGCTTGAGCGCGAGGGCGGGGTCGAGGTTGTGCAGACGGCACCAACGGTGTCGTACAAGATCAAGATGCGGGGTAAGGGGAACGAGATTTTTGAGAAGGAGATTCACAACCCGGCCGACCTTCCTGATGCGGGGATTATTGTTGAGTTTTCCGAGCCGATTTGTAAGGTCGAGATCATGACGCCTGAGCGGTACATTGGTGAGACGATGAAGTTGTGTCTGGATCGGCGTGGGGTGTTTAAGAACCAGGTCTTTGTGAGTCATGGGCGGGATATGTTGAGCTTTGAGATTCCGCTTGCGGAGATCATCTTTGATTTCTACGACAAGCTCAAGGGGATTTCTCAGGGCTATGCGACGATGGACTATGAGGTCATTCGTTATGACAAGAACGAGTTGGTGAAGGTGACGATTTTGATTAACAACGAGCCGGTCGAGGCGTTGAGTTTAATTTGTCACCGTGATCGGGCGGTGGCGCGTGGGAAGTTGCTGCTGACCAAACTCAAGAAGCAGATTGACCGGCATCAGTTCGAGATTCCTTTGCAGGCGGCGATCGGCGGCAAGATCATCGCGCGAGAGACGATCAAGGGTTTCCGCAAGGATGTGACGGCCAAGTGTTATGGCGGGGACATCAGCCGCAAGCGGAAGTTGCTTGAGGCCCAGCGGAAGGGGAAGACGAAGATGAAGTCGATTGGGTCGGTGAATATTCCGCAGAAGGCGTTTATGGCGGTGTTGGATACGGGGGAGTGAGCCGGGTGCCCCGACTCGCCCTCTTGGGCGCGTCGGGATCGGGTGTGATCCGTGAACGAAGACCTCACTGCGCCGAAGACGGCGAGTAAGGGCACCCAGTCAGCGGGAACGGAGTCGTCAGGGACGACCTAGAATGCTGCATGGCTTATGAACCTCGAATGTTGGATTATCCGCTCTTTATCAGTTATCCGCGGAGCGGGTCGTACTGGATCAACTGTGTTGCTGAGTTGTATTTTGATCGGCCTCGGTTGCGTGAAGAGCGGGTGACGCTGCTCCCTGAGGATCGGACGGATTGGATGTGGTTTCATGATCATGATATTGATCTTGATATCGAGCATGACCATGTGCTGTATCTGTATCGTGATCCGGTTGATGTGATTTATTCGCTTCTTGTGGCCGAGCAAGGCAAGATCAAAAAGCGGGATGGGAAGAAAATTGAGGAGTTGGCATCGGCGCTCTGTAAACACTATGACAAATATCTTGGTGAAGAGGGGGCGGCCAAAGCCGTGATTCGGTACGAGGCGTGTCGTGAGGATTTGGCGGGGCAGTTCAAAGAGGTGACGCGGTACTTTGGTCAGGAGTTTGATTTGCAACGGCTCGATTGGGCGGCTGAGCAGGTTTCTAAGGATACATTGGTCAAGGCGGCTTCGGCGCGACAGAAGAGGCCGGATCAATACATGAATGAGAAGATGCTCAAAGAAGCGTACAGCAAGAAGCGTGAGCAGTTTCGCCTTGATTATGGCGGGCAGATTGTTGAGATTGCGATCCCGGAACACCTTGCGTCATTTTTTAGGCCTTTGCAAGATATTCAGGCGGTGTGATTCGATCTTATTTGTTGAGATGGGTTTGTTGAGGCGGGTTTATTGAGATGGGTGCGAAGAGTCGATTTGGCTACTTCCATTTTTCGGGGGATTCGATGTAGTGGGGGTTGTTGGTTGTGGTGATGGAGCCGATGGCGTGGGTGGGGTTGTTGCGGGCTTGGGGGTTTGGGGGGTTGCGTTGGACGGAGCCGTCGGTTCGGGTGGTGATGGTTTGGCCAAAGCCGGTGGAGCGGTCGATGCCGTGGCGGAAGGCGGTGGTGGGGGAGAAGTTTTCATACCAGAAGCCGTTTCCGCCGTAGAGTTTTGGGGGGTCGAGCAGTGCACTGCTGGTGGGGA
>JALSHW010000137.1 GCA_026982035.1 Phycisphaerales bacterium
GTGGCCGGGTTGATGGCGTGTGGCCATATTGTGAAATTGTGAGATATTTCTTGCGATTTGGGTGGCAATTGGTTAGAGTTGTGTATTGGGATGGGCTTGCCCGTCCTGAGTGAACCTTGTGTGTGCAAGGTGAGAGAAGAGAGAAGTAGAGAGAATTGTTTTTTGAGAAGGAGATCGAGATGAGAAAGAGTATTGTTATGGCTGCGGTTGCCGGGGTTGCTTCGGCGGCGTCGGCGCAGACGGCTTCGTTGAGTATTGTGGCTTCACAGTCTGTTGTGAACTCAGCGGTGACGACATCGATAACACTTGCGATTTATGCTGATGCTGATTTTGCTACGAATGTGGCTGGTGCTGCATTTACGCTTGGTGCCACTGGTGGTGCTGGTGTGGTTGATGGCATGGCGTTGGGTTCAGTCCCTACTTGGGGTGGTCTTGGTGAGGGTGATCTTGGTGATGGTGGCGATGGGAACTACAACGGTGTCATTATGGGACAGATCATTTTCCTACCATTTATTGAGCCGGATCCGGCTTCGGCGTTGGGCAGTGGTCCTGTGTTGATTGCCAACATGGTTGTGACAATCGTTGCTGGGTCAACCGGCGTGATTGATTGGACGGTTGGTGGCGGTATTGGTACCTTTGCCCTTGAGTTGTTCGATGCGAACGCCAATCCAGATGGCAATCCTCCTGGTGAGTCATTCCAGATTGCTGCCCCTGTATTTGGTTCAGAGCAAGTGACTGTGATTCCAGCACCGTCTGCTTTGGCTCTTCTTGGGCTTGGTGGATTGGTTGCTGGTCGTCGTCGGCGGTAATTGCTTGGACGACTGACTGATTCGGTCGTTTGCGGCTGAATATGAGCATGTGAAATACCCGCCTGGTTTGCTGGGCGGGTATTTATTTTTTGGGATTTGGTTGGGTCGGGTGTGTTGAAAATGGTGGGATTGATCTTGTATTTTGAGTTGGATTCTGGTATGGTGGTTTGAGTTCTGTGTGTGCAGGGCGAGAGATGTGAGAGATTGAGTGAAGGAGGAAGAGATGAGAAATGTAGTTTTGGGTGCGGTTTGTGGGCTTGCTTCGGTGGCGGCGGCTCAGAGTGCTTCGTTGAGTATTGTGGCTTCGGCTTCGGTGATTGATTCGTACAATACGACATCGGTGACGCTGTCGGTGTATGGGGATTCGGATTTTGGGACGCATATTACTGGGGCGGCGTTTCGGTTGAATGCTGTTGGGACTGGGGGGTTTGTTGAGAGTATGTCGGTGTTGTCGGTGCCTTCTTGGGGGGAGTTGGGGTTTGATGATTTTGGTGATGGTGGTGAGGGGAATTACAATGGGTTGATCATGGGGCAGATTGTATTTTTGCCTTTTATTCAGCCGGACCCGGCTTCTGCGCTTGGGAATGGGCCTGTGTTGTTGGCGACTTTTGAGGTGAATTTCGTTTTGGGTGCCGTGGGGTATGTCGAGTGGACGCTTGATGGTGGGCTTGGAGGGTTTGCGTTGGAAGTGATTGATGTGGATGCGAATCCTGGTGGGAGTCCTCCTGGTGAGGTGATGCAGTTTGCTTCGCCGAGTTTTGGGAGTGCAATGGTGCTCGTTCCTGCACCATCTTCTTTGGCTCTTCTTGGGGTTGGTGGGTTGGTTGCTGGGCGGCGTCGGCGATGATTGATACTGGGATAGGATTTGTGTTCTTTCTTTCCTTCTTCATTGTGAAGAGGGATTTTTTGGTGTATGTTTGATGAGAATGTGTTCGTTCGTTTGGTGTTCAGGAATTGAATGGTGAGAAAGGCGGATGTGATGTATAGGTATTCTCGATGTGCAGTCGTTGGCGGTGTTGTGATGGTGGGGGCGGTGTCTGTTGTGCGTGGGGGGACAACGATGACAACAACGATGTCGATGGTTGCGGACGGGGTGTGGGATGGGGACAATCGGATGACGCTGAGTATCTTTGTGGATTCAGATTACATGCTCAATGGGATTACCGCGACGCATGTTTCAGATGTGCGTTTTTTGCTCGAAGCGATCGGGGAGAACTCAACGGTTGAACAAATTTCTTTGCTGGAAGAACCTGGGTGGGGAGGGGTTGAGAATATTACTGATGAGGGGTATGACGGAGATGGTGGGTATGGTGGGTTTGAAGTCGAACAGGTGATTTTTTTACCCTTTATTCAGCCTGGTGAAGAATCTGCGTTGGAAGATGGGCCTGTTTTTGTTGTGTCCTTTGAGATACTCTTGTCTGAGCCGATCGATGAATCCACGGAACTCGGTTGGCAATTTGGAGCGTACGGAGTGGAGGAAAGTATTTGGCCACAGGATACATGGTTTCCAATTGTTTTGTATGATGTGTACGCGAATCCTATTGCGATTCCTGGTGAATCGATTTATTTAGATCAGTCACAAGTTGAGATGGGGTCGTTTTATATTCCTTCGCCATCGGGGGTGATGGTGTTGTTGGGGGCGGGGTGTATTGGGGCGCGGCGTCGGCGGTAGGTTCTTTTGTTTTCAGTATACAAACATCCGCTGGGGTTTCAGCGGGTGTTTTTTTGTGCTTGTGTTGGGGGGGGTTATCGTTTTGGGATGGCGGCTTGGTTGAGGATGACGATTTCGGGGTGGTTTCGGTAGTATCCGTCGTAGTCGAGGCCGTAGCCGACGACGAATTCGTCGGGGATTTGGAAGCCGACATAGTCGCATTTGACATCGATGGTGCGGGGGGTTTGTTTGTCGAGCATGACGCCGAGGCGGAGGGAGGCGGGTTTTTGTTTGAGGATGATGGCTTTGACGAGGGCGAGGGTTTGTCCAGAGTCGAGGATGTCGTCGAGGACGATGATGTGTTTGCCTGTGAGGTTGTCGGGGAGGTCGGATTCGAGGTGGGCGCCTTTTGAGGAGATGGATGCGCCTGGGTAGGAGCGGACGGAGGTGAGGCCTAGGGAGAGTTTGACGGGGAGTTCTCGGATGAGGTCGGCGACGAAGATCATGGCGCCGGTCATGATGGGGATGATGATGACGCGGTTTTCGTCTTGGAGGGAGTGGTCGTCTTTGGCCAGGTCTGTTTCGAGATCGCGCACGATTTCTTGGGCGAGTTCTTGGACTCTGGTGGCGATTTGGTGTTTGGTGAAGAGTGTGCGTTCGATTTCTGGGAACATGGGGGTAGGGTAGGTCGGGGGGAGTGGCGATGGGTAGTAGGATGTGGGGAAGTTGAAGAGAAGATTTTTAACACAGAGAGCACAGAGGGGCACAGAGAAGAGGGGGAAAGGGGGAAGAAAGAGGAAGATGAAGATCCGGCTCGGCGAGCCGGGCCACTGGGGAAAGAGCCGTCAGGCACGGCCTAGGTCCTGTCTGACGGCTCTGAAGGGTGCCCCGCTGGTGGATTCTTATCCACCTGCGGGTCTTGGTGGTACAAAAAACATCTGGCGGTCAAAGACCCGAAGGTGGCAAAGCCCACCATCGGGGCACCCAGAGAAGAA
>JALSHW010000138.1 GCA_026982035.1 Phycisphaerales bacterium
CAACGACCACACACCCCGCAACAATCGGTTGTTGTATGTCGGTGCGATTGAGCCGTACAAACGGGTTGATCTTGCGATTGAAGCGGCACTGCTGTTGGAGCAACCCATCGACATCGCGGGTTCTGGATCGCATCTGAGCACACTCAAACGAATCTACAAAAACAACCCGCACATCACATTCCATGGCCACGCCAACGACCCACAAGTTCTCGCATTTTTTCGCACAAATCAGGTCCTTCTCCAGCCCCAGATCGAGGATTTTGGAATCACGGCCGTCGAAGCCCAGTCGTGCGGGCTCCCAGTGGTTGCACGCCGAGCGGGCGGCTCGCTCGATTCGGTCATCGAATCCAAAACCGGAACATTCTTCGATCATCCAGACCCAACCGAACTGGCCGATGCCATTGACCGCGTGCCCCAGGCCTCAGACACGCCGACCAATTGTCGATCCAACGCACTGCGGTTTTCATACGAAGCATTCACCACCAAACTCGATGCGGTCATCAACGCAACACGCCGCCACCCCCACCAACACCCACTCCAGCACACGCCCACGAGTTAGTCATCGTCTTCGACAAACTCGGTGCGTTCGATAATAATTGATTGGCCATTGTGCATGATCCCCACCACCGAGCCGACGAAGAACTCGTAGGCATTTTCCAGATCCACACGCCGAAGCACTTCGCAATCGAGCCAGGTCGAACACTGGGTCAGAACCGGACTCCCCGTTTGGATGGTTGTGCAAGGCAGGGTATCAAACGGATCGAGCCCTTCGACATAGATCGCCGAGTCGGTGCCATTGAGACGCTTGCCAAATCGACGGGCGATGAAACGATCGCCTTCATCGACAAAGCCCAATGCAAATGAACGCGAATCTCGGATCAACGGATCGATCTCATGCCCTTTACGCATCGACACCCCGATGAGCAGTGGCTCAGTCATCAACCACATCGCTGAATCCACCAAGACCCCAGCCCGTGAATCGGCATGATGAGCGGTCATCAGATACCGCCCGCGCGTGATTCGCGCAATCACCTGTTCGATGAGTTGTTGGGACGCTTCGTCCATGCATGCTCCGGGCCAAGTTGGCATTGATGACAGCCAATTGGCCATCGCTCTACCAAATTCGACCCTCAGAGCCCATGACTCTTCCCAGTTCAGCCCAACATTCGAAAATTTCTCGATTGCGTGGAAAACACTCAGCAAATCGTTCCAAACCAAACTGTGTTCGGTACTTATGGCCACATGGATCACGCGATTCATGCGCTTCTTGTGGGTCTCCTGTCCACATTCAATCCCCAAAATCTCGAGATGTGGGTCAAGCGGGTTGCGTTGTGGGTCGAAGTGGGTCATAATCCCATGCATGAACCCCATCGAGGCCCCAACCCGTGCCATTTACCGGACAAGCCAATGCGACGATCGACGCCAAGACGCGCCTGGCAATTCCGGCCAAGTTCCGCAATCGGTGGGATCCCAACCAGGACGGCGCGACCTGGTTCTGCATTCCTTGGCCTCAGACCAAAACTCTTCGGCTCTATACGCACGCGATGTTCAACGAATTGTACACGGCCGGCCGCAGGGCGCCAAGTTTGACACCCTCTCCCGACCAAGCCGAGCTCGATGCGATTCTGTACTCGGCGGCCGAGGAAGTGGATGTCGATGCCAACCACCGTATCCGTTTGCCCGCATGGCAGGTCGAGACCCTCTCGCTTCCACGGGACATTATCGTGATCGGTTCGGGGGATCGGCTGGAGATCCGAGACCGAGAATCCTGGCAAGCGTCGTTCAACGACAAGCTCGCCCGTATGCACGAGACTGCTGAGAAAATCAACAGTCTCTAAACAAATCACGCCTGCGGGTTGCACAGACGCACCCAAAGGCCCAAGCGTCGACGGCTTGATCAAACCGTCGAGACAATCCGGACCGAGCATGGTAAGCGCGGGGTTCTGTTTCCCCTCCGCCCCACCAAGGATGGGATCGAGGTGCAAGGACGCACCGCGGTCAGGGACACAACCCCGGCAGGGGTCGCCACCAATCCTCGGAACGAAAAAAAACGCCCTCCCGACCACCACCGGGAGGGCTTTTCAATTTTTGAATCAATGTTGAATCAATACTGTACTTAGCGACCCACCCGCATCAGGGGTTGTGGATAGTTGATGCCTTGGAGCCCGCCAAGGGTCCAGCGGAAGCGTTGGTTGAGCAGGGTTTGTTCGCCGAGTCCGCCAAGAGGGACGGGGAAGGTGTCAAGGGGGACATAGTTTTGTTCCCAGACGGACTTGTTGCCGATGTTGTAGTCTGCCGGGCTCACTGAGCTGAAAGACTGCCCGCTCATCATGGTGTTGATGGAGCCGTCGAACATCAGTTTGGCGGATTGGGCGTGGTCGTAGGCAAAGTATGGCGAGCCGGCTTGTTCGCGATCAAACTCTTCGAACATGTGGACTTTGGCCGAGGGGAAGCGAACTTCGTTGAATCGGCGATTCCCGAGTTGGACTCCTGGTCCTCCCATAAATAGATGAGGGGTATCAGCAATTGGAACATACTGGGCTCCAAAGTCCTGCTGCCAGGCGTGCGGGACGATTTGGTAACTTGATGCAAAGGGCCACAACTGAACTATTGGGCTCCCATCCCATCCTGGGACAGTATCATATCCTGCCTGAGCGGGCATCCCCATGCCATAAGGGAAGGAGTTTTCGGGCCCTGTGTATTCCAATGGATTGAGTTGCCAGTGCAACTGATTGGCATCGGCTGGGTCGGCCCACATCGGATCGGACACATTGCCGCCCATGTAGTCGGCCAGGACAAGATGGGAATACCGGCGATATATTAAACGGCTCTGAGGCGAGAGTATCGCACCTGAACCAGTGAGGCGACCAGTGGCACGATGAAGAATATTCCGGGCTTGCCACGCAGCAGCAACGGTATCACTGGAAGCAACCGATGCTTTTCCGTTCTTCAAATTGATGTATGTCCCCCCAGCCCGCCATGTGAAAGTAAATATCCGGTCATCGTTGTCCACGGCATACATCGCCCCGGCTTGGCCGATGGTTGACAGATTCCCCTCGCTGGTCACGCCACGCATCTGGCTCCGCATCTGACTCAGCCCAGGGCCAAGCACCGCAACGACGCTCGCCGCGACGGCGATGACCGCCGTCAGTTCAATCAGTGAAAATCCGCTGGACCATTGCTTTGCTGTTCGTCTTGTTTTCATTTCAAACTCCTATGTAAAATATTCGATTTCAGTTTTGATCTTTATCGGCCACGCACTGGCATCAGTGTTTGTGGGTAGTCAATGCCTTGCAAACCACCGAGCGTCCAACGGTAGCGCATGTCGAGCAGGGTTTGTTCGCCGAGTCCGCCAAGAGGGACGGGGAAGGTGTCAAGGGGGACATAGTTTTGTTCCCAGACGGACTTGTTGCCGATGTTGTAGTCTGCCGGGCTCACTGAGC
>JALSHW010000139.1 GCA_026982035.1 Phycisphaerales bacterium
GGGCGCCTTCGGACATGAGTTTTTTGAACATGGTGCCGAAGCCGGTGGAGAGGTCTGGGGCTTGGGTGTGCATGTTTTTGGCTTTTTCTGGCCATTGCTCGTAGTGGGTGGCGGCGTTTGATTGGGTTTGGGCTTGGGTGGTCATGCTTATGATCCTTTTTTAAGTGGGTTCGGGCGGGTCTTTATAGGGGATACTATTGTCCAATATCATTTTAGGCAACATAGACTGACCTGTCTGCGGGTTTGGGGAGTATCTTTTGAATGGCCGTTTGAGGGTAAATCGGGTACGGTGGTGGGAGGCATAGGAGTGCAAGAATGATCCAAGGTGCATTGAATATCAAGAAGTTGCTCGGGGCGATGGCCCGGTTGGATGCGTCTGATTTGCATATCAAGGTTGGGATTCCGCCGACTTACCGGATTGGTGGTGCGCTTTGGCCTATTGAAGCGGATTTGGTGAGCGAAGAGGAAGCGGATCATTTGCTTGATCCGTTGTTGAGTGAAGCGCAGAAGAAGAGGTTTGATGAGACGGGGGACCTTGATTTTGCGTGGCACCTTGAGAGCGGCGATGGTGGGGGGGATCGGTTTCGGATCAATATGTTGCGGTCGGGGAACCACACGCATGCGGCGATTCGTCGAGTCAAGGCGGAGATTCCGAGTTATGAGGATTTGAGATTGCCTCCGGTGTATTCGCAGATTGTGCAGAAGGAACGGGAGGGGTTGGTGCTGATTGTTGGGGTGACGGGGTCTGGGAAGTCTTCGACTTTGGCGGCGATGGTTGATGAGGTGAATGCGACTCGGCCTGTGAATATTATTACGATTGAGGATCCGGTTGAATATCGGTTTATTCCAAAGCAGGCGATTATTTCGCAGCGGGAAATCGGGATTGATGTGATGAACTTTCATGAGGCGTTGCGGCGGGTGGTTCGGCAGGACCCGGATGTGATCTTTATTGGGGAGATGCGAGATCAGGAGACGGTGCTTGCGGCGATTCAGGCGGCGGAGACTGGGCATTTGGTGTTTGGGACTTTGCATACGGCTGATACGATGGGGGCGTTTGGACGGATGTTGGAGTTTTTTCCGCAGGAGGAACGGTCTTTTATTCGGAACTCGTTGTCGGCGACGCTCAAGGCGATTTGTGCCCAGCGGCTGGTTCCTGCGAATCCTGAGCTTGCTGCTGAGGGTGGATCGAAGGTGGTGCCTGCGGTGGAGGTGTTGTTGACCTCGCCGATGGTGCGGGAGTTGATTCGGGATGAACGGGATTCGGATTTGCCTGCGGTGATTGCCAGCAGTGGGTCGGAGGGGATGATTAGCTTTACGCAGCATTTGGCGGAGCTGGTGGATAAGGAATGGATCAGCTCGCAGGTGGCTCAGGAATATGCGCCGAATCGGGATATGCTCAACTCGATTTTGAAGGGTGTTGAGGTGAAGGCGGCTTCGCTGGTTGGGCGGATCAAGGGATGAGGCGTTTTTTGATTTGACAGGAAATGTTGAGGCCTTGATTGTGGAGGTGCTTGGGCTCCTATTGTGTATGGGTCGCGTTGTAGCCCGTTGTGCAGGAAAAATTACAGGAGTGTTTGCAATGAATCAGGTTTTTCGGATGGTGTGTGTTGGGGCGTGTGCTGTTGGTGTTGGGATGATTGGTGGGTGCGGTGGTGGTGGAGATGCGGAGCATGGTGATGCGGCTCCGGCTCCGGCTGCTGCTGCCAAGCCGAGTTTTAATGCAATGGCGGTCAAGGGGGCTTTGGTTTATAAGAAGACTTGTGCGGCGTGTCATGGCGCCGATGCCAAGGGGATGCCGAATAATGGGCCTGATTTGACGGACTCTGCATTTGTGCGTGATACGAATGATGCTGATTTGCTTCAGTATGTGATTCATGGGCGAGAGGTACCAGGTGGGGTGCCGATGCCTCCTCGTGGTGGGTTTACTGAGGATGTGTTGCCTGATGCTGATATTGAGAAGGTGATCGCGTATTTGCGGAACTTCCCTGCCAATAAGCCCTGATGGAAGTGTGATCGTTTGCGTGATTGATAGAAAGTTGAAGCCGTGGACACTGTGTGTTTGCGGTTTTTTTCTTTGGGTGGGCTTTGTTCTCAGTCCAATTGCACAAAAAAGAACCCGGCTCGGCGAGCCGGGCCACCGGGGAGAGAGTGGATTTAGAGCAAACCAAGGTAATTCGTAGCATTACCCATTACCCGTTTGAAGACCCGCAGGTGGCAAAGCCCACCAGCGGGGCACCCGGCAAAGAACCCGGCTCGGCGAGCCGGGCCACTGGGAACGGAGTTGTCAGATACGACCTAGCTGGCTTGTGCGTGGGTGTCGGGGTCGATGCCGAGGGTTTTCATTTTTTTGTAGAGGGTGGTGCGGTTGATGTCGAGGATTTGGGCGGTGGCGGTTCGGTTCCAGTCGTTGGCGGTCAGGGCGGCGAGGATGATTTGTCGTTCTGGATCGCGGAGGGCGTCGGTGAGGGTCATGGGTGTCCACTGGGTTGTGGTGTTTGAGTTTGAGATTGGGAGTGGTGGTGTTTGGGTTTCTTGGAGGTGTGGGGGGAGGTCGTCGGCGGTGATGGTTTGGCCTTTGGAGAGGACGGCGGCGCGTTCGATGATGTTGGAGAGTTCGCGGACATTGCCTGGGTAGGTGTAGTTTTTGAGGAGTTCGATGGCTTGGTCGGTGAAGCCGACGAAGTGGCGGTCGAGTTCTTTGGATTGTTGATCGAGGAAGTGGTGGGCCAGATCGAGGAGATCGGTGGTGCGTTGTCGGAGTGGGGGGACTTCTATTTGGACGACATTGATTCGGTAGTAGAGGTCTTGTCGGAAGTCGCCTGAGGCGACGAGGGCTTCGAGGGGTTGGTTGGAGGCGAGGACGACGCGGACATCGACTGTGACGGTTTCGTTGGAGCCGACGGGTTCGAACTTTCGTTCTTGGAGGACGCGGAGGAGTTTGAGTTGCATGGCGGGGGAGGCGGAGTTGATTTCGTCGAGGAAGAGGGTTCCGCCGTCGGCGGCGAGGAACTTGCCTTGTTTGTCTGCGTGGGCTCCGGTGAAGGAACCTTTGACATGCCCGAAGAGTTCGGATTCGAGGAGTGTTTCGGGGATGGAGCCGCAGGAGAGTTCGATGTAGGGTTTGTTTGCTCTTGGGGATGCTTGGTGGATGGTGCCTGCGATGAGTGATTTGCCGACGCCTGATTCGCCGGACATGAGGACGGTGGTTCGGGAGGGTGCGACGGCGGCGATGGTTTCGAAGATTTGGCGCATGCGTGGGTCGGTGCCGACGATGTTGTCGAGGTTGTGGGGGCTGTTTGTATAGGAGGAGATGCGTGATCGGAGGGTGGAGTTTTCTTTGAGGACTTCGTGTTGTTGGAGGGCGCGTTGGAGGGCGAGACGGAGTTCGTCGTCGACGACGGGTTTGGTGAGGAAATCGACGGCTCCGATTCGGAGGGCCT
>JALSHW010000140.1 GCA_026982035.1 Phycisphaerales bacterium
CCCACCCAACATGATCTCCATCTCCCCAAGTTCCAAGTACCCACCCGGTTGTTCAGGTTTCAACTTATTCAAACCCAACACCACATCCTTGGACGCAACACTCCCCATCATCAAAGAAACACAGACCAATGCAAGAACAACCATCAACACCCGCATCACGACACCCCCTCAGATTCAAGCACAATCAACCACAACTCAGCCAACGCCCGCTCAATGAGCATCATTTGCACAATCACATCACGCTCGCTTCGCAATCTCTGATTCAGATCATCCAACACCGCGTTCACCCGCCTCGCACTCCCCGGTCGATCTTCGACCATTTCAAAAGCAAAAAGTTCCAATCCCGCCGACTGATACGCCACAAACTCCTGAATCGGCCCACGAGCCACACGCATCCGAACCATCAACCCAACCCGCACCGAATCAGGCATCTCAAGCCCATCCACCATACGCCTTTGAGCAGCCGCTTCATAAGCCCCACGCACCCCCACACCACCACTTGAACTCCGCAGCGTATAGAGCCCAATCAACGCTTTGGAAAACCCATCAATACCATCTTCGTCTCCAGTATCAAGCAATCCAATCACAACCATCCGTTCAAGCAACGCCCGCCGCGCAGATGCCGAATCGCCCAGGTCTCCTTCGCGATCAACATATCCATTGATCAACTCCACCATGCGCCGAGTCGTCCGATTTGCACCAGCAACTCGATCCAACGCAATCAAAATGGTCGCCGAATCACGCCTTGCCAGCATCGTCCGCTCAGCCATCGCCCGAACCTCAAGGTCCGGCGCCTGCATCGCCAAATACACCAACGCATGCGCACTCTTAGGCCCAACCACAACCAACCGATCCAGCACCTTGAGATGCGTAAACAACGCCTCACGATCCTCCAAGTTCCGAGCATTGGTCGCCCACCGCTCATCGCTGGCAGAACTCGACAAATCAAACACCCGCCACACGCCGCCCAGTATCCATCGGAGCATCAAAGACCCCAATCAACCCCAGCATCGTCGGCTCATCATCCATACTCCGAGCAAAGCACGCGCTGTTGATCCGGGCCAACTCCACCCCTCGAATCATCGCCTGATCTCGTCCCATTGAACTCTGTGTCATCCGCAGCAACAACTCAATCCGCTCAACCAACTGCACCCGAACACCATCTTCCACCCCACCGCCACTGGCCCATTGCTCCCGCAAACGACCCAAATACGCCTCCCGCTCAGCAATCGAATCTCCCTTATAAATCACCATATCAACACCAATCCCACCGGCCGATGAATGCACCACCAACGCCCGTGTCAACACCGCCAATCGATCACTCCGCACCTTCGGATCAACCACCACCCCCATCAACCAAGACCGTGCCGCCGCCCCATCTCCCCAGTCAAGCCCCTGAACAATTCGACGAGAGGCCACTTTCCACCCATCGCCCATGGCTTTACCAACCGTTTCATCAACGGCCTCATCAACCGGTCCATCAATAAGCCGCGGATACGCCGCTTCAAAAATCATCGACTCCACAAACCCCGCCGACCGCTCATCCATCGGCCCCAACTGCTCCAACCACCACTTCCACCAATCACCATCGTCCCGACTCAACTTGGCCTCAATCTTGAACGAATCTTCAAGCCGACGATCAAAGCCACCATCCAATCCAATCACATCCTCTCGCCCCGACATCAACCCATACGCAGGCCCCTGATCGACCGATCCAAACAACCACCCCCGCAATGCAGGCAACACCATCGACTCGGTCGCCCCTCCCTCAACACGCAAAAAACCACTCGCCGCATCAAACACTTCCTGATTCAAAATACCCCCAAGAACCCCCGCGACAAACTGCACAGCCCGATCCAACTCATCAACAGAAAACTCCGTCCACTGCTCTCCAAGCCGCGCCCCAACCTCCGAAAACCGCTCCCCCGCTTCCACATCAAACACCCCGTCGCGTTGAATCTTCTCCAACTCAAAAAGAATCGAAGAATAATGCCGACGAGCCAAATCCTTCCTGTCCGCCTTCTTATCCGCTTTCCCCTCTTGATCTTTCAACACCTCTTCCGAGCCCACCCCCGCCACCACCATCGGCCCCGTCCAATCGTCAAAATACTTCACATACCCAATCGAAACCAACGCCAACCCCATCAACACATACGCCACTGGAATCATCACCCAAGGCAACGCCCCCTCCGACGGATCAACCAACGAAGGCCCACGAATCAACGACCGAACACCCCCCCGTGCCCCCCACTTCCCCCCCCGGATTCTTCTCGTTCCCCAACAATCGCCTGAACCAACTGAGCCGCCGAAACCTGGTGCATCCGCGCAAACTGCCCCAACCGCTTGCGTGATCGCGCATTCCACCCGCCACAAGCCCCCACCAATCTCAACGCCTGATCTCGAATCCGCCCATCAAGCGGCCTCGCTTCTTCAACCCTCCACGCCTCAGGTGCCTGACCAACCGACTCAACCGCCCCCGCCCCTTCAGGCCAATGCTTAGCCAACTCCTTCCGCAAAGATACATCAAGCAACTGCGAAGCCGCTGCATGAACCGCCAACCGAACCTCATCAGCATCCGGCGTCTGCGACCATCGATGCCCATTGATCTGCCCAAGCCGCACCCGGCACGCTTCAAAAATCATCCCCTCATCCATCGGCTCATACCGCAACCCCAGCAAAGCAAAAGGCCCACCAGCCGCCGCCTCAACCCCAAGATACTCAGCAACCAATCCTTCACCAACACCAACACCAACACCGACACCAGCAGACTCCACATCATCAATCTTCTTGATCAAACGATCAATCGCATTCTCCTTTCTCTCCGTCATGGCCCACCCCCCCCATCAAACAATCCACCAATCAACTCGTCCCACGGCTCAGGTGACCCCTCAGGATACAACACCACATACTGCTCATACGCCGACCTTGCCCGCAACGGATCACGCGCCATCAACAACCGAAACGATTCATACCGCGCCCGATGCCACAACTCATCCATCCCAGACAACTGCCCCACCAGCCGCAACCAACATTCCAACGCCACATCATCCTGCCCATACACCTGAGCAAACTCAGCCGTCCGCACCAATCCAGAAGCACTCGGCACCCCACGCTCATACACCCGCAAACTCAACGCCCACCCATACTCCCGCATCGTTTCATCACCCAACTCCCAATACAAATACTCCGCAGCCCCAGCCATCCCCTCAAACACCAACGACCGCCGACCATCAATCTTTTCGTCGTCTCGCAAATCCTCATCATCAAAAACATCCATCGCCCCCCGCCCATACCGCACCACCGCCTGAGCATTCGGCACACTCGCCAACTCCAAAAATCTCCGATGCGCCGCCTCATACACCATCAACAACGCCGTCGACCGCACCGACTCGTCAAGCCCCCCCCCACCCAACAACGCAATCTCCCCAGCCCGCTCC
>JALSHW010000141.1 GCA_026982035.1 Phycisphaerales bacterium
ATGAATGGGTATACCAGATCATAGGTCCTTGGGTATCAAAAGATGGGCCTGCAAGTGCATGGCCAAACAATACTGAGACATGTTGGCAAATTTCATATTACAAGCACGCATTTCCTGGTGTACAACTTATTGAAATTATGCCAATAGGTGTGAATGCCGAGAGTTTGATCGAGCCCAACGCGAATTTTTCTGGGTTCGTGATTACCTATCCGCCGCCTGATTGGAGTATGTCGAGCAAAGCACCTTCGGCCATTGAACTTGTGACGAATGGTGATGGCGTCAGTATTGAGCAGGCGACGGGGTTCCCGTTTTTGGCTATGTATGGCGCACTTGTTTCTAAGCAGGATGTACTGCAAACGCATTGGTCTGTCGAATTGCCGTTGAGTCAACCCTACAGAGAGATGATGATCCCGAGAATGATTCCATTTCGTCCTATTTGGACAGGATTTATTCTTAACTCCTTGATATGGGGCTTGTTCTTCTATTTTTTGGTAATCATTTGGAAACGGACGGTGATCCGAGCCCGGGTACAACTGAATATCCGTCGCGACTTATGTAGAAATTTGAAGTGCGGCTACCCAATATCCGGGTCAGGAAAGTGTCCAGAATGCGGCACCCTACAAGACATCACACTTGATGAACCTAGGCAAGAGGGATGACGAAGCAATTAAAACTTCCAGCCGACGCCCATGTAGTAGTTGATGTCGTTGGGCTTGATCCCGATCCCTGGGGTTGAGTCGTGGCGGTGTTCGATGCCGGCGTTCATGGTCATGCCGATTTCTTGGTCAATGATGACTTCGATGCCGGCCCGGTTGTTCCAGCGGAACTCGCCGAAGTCGTCGAAGCTTGGGTAGTAGGTCGTGCCGGCGGCGAGTTTGGTGTTGGTGGAGAGTTGATGGGTCCAGTCCAGACCCAGCACACCCTCGGGGACGAACTTCTCGTCGGCGTCTTTGCCCGCTTCATAGGAACCACCGAGCCCGACTCGGCCGATGAGTGTGGTTTTGTCGTTGTTGATGAACTCATAGCCGACACCGAACGCGCCGCTGAGCCGGTGTTGCCACGCTTGGAACTCGTCGTATTCGTACAGGCCTTCAGCGAAGTACCGCCATGGTCCTTCGAGGAGCCAATCGTGGTGGATGCCCAGTTCGCCGCGTGAGGCCGAGCGTTGGCCTTCGGAGTTGGTGTAGAGGTAGGACGAGAAGATGCGGGTTTCGTTGGATTCGGTGAGTCGCTCGCCGGTGAGCGAGACTCGGCCTGCGAAGTTTTCGTTGTTGCCTGAGGCCCCGGTGATCCCAGCACTGAAGCTGTATTCCCAGCCCTCATTCCAGTCGAGTGGTCGAGTGGATTCGACGGCTTGCTCGGTGTCTCCATCGGTCGGCTGGGCGGTGTTTGTCGAAGCGGATTTGGTCTTGGTGTACGCGCTGGCCTGGGCTTGTGCGGCGGCAAGTTCAAGTTGGGCCGCTTCGAGTGCTTGCTGAGCGGCCTCAACACGAGCGATCGCATCGCTTCGATCGCTGGCAATGGCCGATCCGCTGAATATGAGCAAAGCGACGATGGCTGGTTTGATGATGGTCATGATTTGGATCCTCTAATAAAGTCGTGGTTGGTGATCCCGGTCCCCACCGGGACACTGAGCAAAGGTCGGCCGATCGTCGTTGTCAAGCCCGATGGTGCAACTGAACAGCGCATTTGCCATACAATGACTTTACAGTGCCTCGGTCTCATATTTGCCCATCTTGTTTGACAGAACTCGGCCATATTCGTGCGGTGCCTGATGTCCACTATGGGCTCCCCATCGTGGTGTGTCCATCATGCTCGCTGGCGACGGTCCGCACTCGGCATCCCGATATCGAATACTGGCGAGGGGTCCGAAGGTTCCACCAATCGCTTCGGATGGTGATTGCCAAGATTTTATTGATGATCCTGCTTGCGGGCCTCATGACGCTGTTGGTCTTCGCGTCAGAAGATATTCTTACGCCCTTTGGCAGGATTGATGTGATGTATTCATTTCGGATTGGTGATCCTTGGGTCATGCTCTTCGGGATCGGTGTGCTGGCCGGGAGCATGGCAATCGTGATGGTGTCGGTGTTATTGATGAGCCATAAGCCGATGATCTATGGGGTGGTCGTGGTGTTTGGGCTCACGCTTATATTTTTCACCAGCGATTTTACCATCAACTGGGTCGGAACCCAACTTGCAAGAAACGGAGATTTTCCTGCTCGTCATTCGCTCCCACAAACCAGCGAGATACTCGGTCGATTCCAGCGATATGGAATCTTGGCGGGGGTCTCCTTGTTTGGATTTATCCCCGCCTACATGCTCAAAGGCGTGATCGCCCGAGGTGATGCACGACGATTCCGACGACTCCTCCGAAAACGAAGAAAGCAGAGAGCGATCCATGATTGATGATACAACCAGACCAGAACACTCCGGAGACGCGATTCGTGCCGACCGTGCGTGCATTGGATGTGGGTTTAATCTGTTTGGACAAACGGTTTCCAAAGAACCTCACTACGGGTTGGCCATCGCCACATGCCCAGAATGTGGCACGGTGGCGTCATTGCAAAGCTACCCAACGATGTCGCATTGGGCCAATCGGTTCCGCGCTCTGATTGCTGCGGTGTGGATTTTCGCGCTCATGTTTGTATTTATCCTGCAAATGTCATTGGTTGGCACGATGGCCGACAGTATAAGCAGGAATGCAAGTGATCGCTTTGCCAAAGAAATCGGGCAGCAATACGAAACATGGGCCCAAGAGAATGATGTGCCTATACAAAGCCCGTTTGGAATAGGTCCGAGCCAGTACCCCGAATGGAACAGCATACCGAACGATTGGGCCGAGGATCATGTCGACACGATTTATCAAGAAATGGGTGGGCATTTCAGGGCCATGGTGAACAAGCTTACTTGGTACTTCTTCCCAGCATCAATCGCATCGTTTATGTTTGGTGTATTTTGGAGCAACGCACTCTTGGGTGCTTCTTTGAAAGGGGCGGCTGCTGTTTCGATTCTTACATGCCTGTTCGCGCTCGTATTGATGTACCTGCCAAGTATGAACTGGGGCCCCAACAGCACAACGACACAAGCGTTAGAGATTGCCAACGAGTATTACAGGTCGTATCTTGCATTTGCTGGGGTCATCATACAACTCCCGGCACTCGTCTTGGGTGTGTTCCTGGGCCGAAAGATAGCTCGATTCGTGATCGCGTTCACTCTTCCACCGCGAAGTCGTGTTCCGTTTTCGATCTTCTGGACACGCGATGGGCTTGAACTCCCATCGGCCAAGTAAAAACCCGTCCCATGTGGGACGGGTCTGTGGGATTCGATTGAATCAATGATTACTTGTCGTCTTCGTTTACCTCGAAGTCGGCGTCGATGACATCGCCTTCGACCTCAGCACCGTCTTCTGCTGGTGCAGCGGTTTGGGGGG
>JALSHW010000142.1 GCA_026982035.1 Phycisphaerales bacterium
CCCCCAACCCCCAACCCCCAACCGGATCACATCACGGAGCTTCCATGAAACACACCACCACACTCATCGCCGCCCTGACTGGGCTCACCCTGCTCTCCGGGCTCCCATCCACAGCCCAAGCCAGCCCAGATACCAAACCTGCCCAAGGCACAGACCAAGTGGATCAACAAGTGGATCAAAAAGAAACCCTCGAATCCCTCCTTCCAGACCTAAAAAAACCTGCACTCTGGATCGGCTCTCCGGCCCCGGAACTTTCCATCGCCAAGTTCCTCAACGGCGATCCGGTCACCGGGTTTGAAAAAGGCCAGATGTATGTCGTCGAGTTCTGGGCAACCTGGTGTGGGCCTTGCATCACCGCCTTCCCGCACCTCACCGAAATGCAAGAAAGCTATGGCGACGATGTCCGATTCATCGGGGTCAATGTCTGGGAACAAGAAAAAGGTCAAGAACGCATTGATATGGTCGTAAAATTCGTCGCCGATCAAGGCGACCGCATGGGCTACACCGTTGCCATCGAAGACGGCACCTCCATGGCCGACAACTGGATGAAACCCGCCAATCAAGGCGGCATCCCCGCGGCCTTCATCGTCGACCGCTCCTCCAAAATCGCCTGGATCGGACACCCAGGCAACATGGACGAACCACTCAAAACCATCGTCTCTGGTGACTTTGACAGCGAGGCGGCCGCCGAAAAAGCATGGGAACAAAATGTACTCTCCGCCGCCTACCAAACCTTTGGCCGCGCATTTCAAAGTGGTGAGAACCTCGACAAAGCCCGCAAAATTGCCAATGTCCTGATCGAAGAACATTTCAGTGATAATCCAGGAGGGCTCAACGCCGTGGCGTGGATGCTGCTCAACTCCAAAGCCCAAGACCTCGGAATGGCCGATTACCAAACAGCCCTGCGTGCCGCTGCCAAAGCCGCCCAAGCAACCGACTGGGAAGACTGGGGCATCCTGGACACCTACGCACTGGCGATGTTCAAAACCGGCGACACCGCCTCGGCAATCAAATGGCAGAAAAAAGCCATCGAACTCGCCAAACTCGACACCGAACACGGCGGCGACCAAGCAGCCGTCGAACTCCAAGAAACACTCGCCAACTACCAAGACTAAACCACCAACTCTCCAAACCAAAAAAGTGAGTGTCCAAATCGGACACTCACTTTTTTAACTGGGTTTTTTTACTGGGTTTTCTTTACTGATTTTTTTACTGATCTTTCGATCAAATCAGGTCTTTGGATGCCAGCCAATGCTCAGCATCCAACGCCGCCGCACAGCCCATCCCCGAAGCCGTGATCGCCTGACGATACACCGAATCGGCGACATCCCCAGCCGCAAAGACGCCCTCAAAGTTCGTCTTGCTCGATCGATCCTTCAAGAAAATATACCCCGCTTCATCAAATTCCAATCCAGAGCCCGCAAGAAACTTGGTCGCCGGATTGTGACCAATCGCCACAAACAACCCCTTGATTGCCAACTCCGACTCCTCGCCCGTCACCGTATCCTTGAGTTTGATGGCATGAATTTTTTCATTGCCGTGCTGATCTGGAGTTGACAAACAATCAATCACCGTCTTGTTCCACAGCACCTCAGCATTGTCCTTGGCCAAAAACCGTTCCTGCATCACCTTGCTGGCGCGGAGTTCATCACGCCGGTGAATCACCGAAACCTTCGATGCAAACTTGGTCAAATAGGTCGCTTCTTCCATCGCCGAATCCCCCCCACCTACAACAGCCACATGCTGGTCGCGGAACATCGGCAGGGCACCATCACAGACCGCACACGCACTGACTCCCCCACCATTCATCGCGAGATTCATCTCTGATTCAAGCCCAATCCAGTTGGCTGTCGCTCCGGTCGAAATGATCACGGCATGGGCTTTGATCGTGTCCCCGCCTGAGGTGTGGAGCGTGTGAGGCGATCCGTCAGATGAGAACTCGCATTTGGTGATGTCCTCACCAACAACCTGAGTCCCGAACCGACGGGCTTGTTCTTCAAACTTCATCATCATCTCAGGGCCTGCGATGCCCTCAGGGAAGCCGGGATAGTTTTCGACATCGGTGGTCAACATGAGTTGTCCGCCTGGGAGGACAGGCCCTGGGTCTTGCTTGGCGACGCCGACATAGACGACCGGGTCCAGATTGGCCCGCGATGCGTAGATCGCGGCCGTCCATCCAGAGGGCCCTGAACCAATGATGACCACCTTGTGAACCGTTGCCTGTGCTGAGTCGTTTGCCAATGGAGTTCTCCGTTGATGCCATTTCTGTCCCGATTATCCCGATTGGTGTCCTCAACAATCCGGGTCGTCGCTGTTCTATTCCACCTGTCGCCTCAAAGAGGCCAATCCGATCAAATTGAGCGGTGTTCATCTTAGCCGAGAACCGAGGTTGATATGAAAAAGGCCGATCCTGTAGAGGATCGGCCTTGGGTTGGTATTTGACCCACAGAGAAGGGCTTATTCAGCCCGCAGTGGTTGCTGTTTTTGCTGATTGAGCATCAACCGAGACGAACCGACGCTCTTGGCTTGGAGCCGGAGTATCGAGGTTTTCAAAGGCATCGCTGCGACGGTAGAACTGGCTGGGCTTGTCGTCGTTGATCCGTTCTTGGAGCCGAGCAAGCGACTCTTCGATGATCTGACGCACACGCTCGCGTGAAATCCCAACATCGGTGGCGATCTCTTTGAGGGTCAATGGCTCAGCACCATCGAGACCGAACCGCAGACGCAGAATCTCGGCCTCGCGTTCGTCGATGGTTTCCATCAACTTGCGAAGAATCCCAAGTTCCTCGGTTTCGAGGGTCTGCTCTTCCGCGGTACCGATGCGGTAATCGGCGACCAGTTCGCCCATTCCGACCAAATCACCATCGTTTCCACAGGGTGCTTGGTTCGGAGCACTAAAGGCCTTGACCGCCCGTTTGATGATCAGGATTTTTTTGATTGGAAGATCCATCGCTTTGGCAAGGTCTTCAATGCTCGGCTCATGACCAGTTTCAGACTGAATGCGGCGAGCGTGCATCTTCCACTTGGCGATCAGTTCAACCATATAGGCCGGAATGTGGATCGGCTGATTGGCGTTGATCAAAGCACGCTTGATGCCTTGCTTGATCCACCAACTCGCATAGGTGCTGAACCGGGCTCCTTGAGCCGGATCAAACCCCTCCACAGCACGCATCAGTCCGATATTGCCTTCTTCGACAAGATCGTTGAGTGGGAGGCCTCGGTTGTTGTAGTTTTTGGCAATGGAAACAACGAGCCGAAGATTCGAACGGATCATCGTTTCACGCGCAACTGGACATTGCTCGTTGATGATCTTCCATCCGAGTTCTTTTTCTTGTTCTGCGGTTAGCAGTGGATGCCGCCGAATATCATT
>JALSHW010000143.1 GCA_026982035.1 Phycisphaerales bacterium
GCAGATGCCCGCGATTGGGCGGCATAGAGGATGGCGTATTTGGAGAACTCATGATTTTGGGGCACCTGAGGACGGCATGTTTCGAGGACTCTTTACTTTGGGGGGTGGGGGGTGGGGGGTGGGGGGTGGGGGGGAACACCCGGAACAGGGATCGAACCTGCGACCTGCGCTTTAGGAAAGCGCTGCTCTATCCAACTGAGCTATCCGGGCTGGGCACCGATTTGGCTTGAGGCATTGTATTCCTTGCTCTGGGCTTGGCGACTACAATCCATGCCGCGCTCATCTGATGTGGGCGGATACGGAGATTGACTATGAAAGCAGGCATTGTTGGACTCCCCAATGTGGGTAAATCGACTCTATTTAACGCGTTGACCAACGCAGGTGCATTGGCGGCCAACTACCCGTTTGCCACCATCGATCCCAACATCGGCGTCGTCCCAATTCCAGACCCTCGGCTTCAAATCATCGAATCCCACATCCAGACCCAGAAAGTCATCCCGGCCGTCCTCGAACTCGTCGACATCGCCGGGCTTGTCAAAGGCGCCTCAACCGGCGAAGGCAAAGGCAACGCATTCCTAGGCCACATCAAAGATGTTGACGCGATCATCCAAGTGGTTCGATGCTTTGAAAAAGCACCAGGCGGCGAAGACATCACCCATGTCGATGGCTCAGTCGATCCACTTCGAGACATCGAAACCATCGAGCTGGAGTTGATCCTGGCTGATATTCAAACCATCGAAAACGCAGCATCCAAAGCCCGCCGCAACGCCAAAGGCGGCGATCGCGAGGCCATCGCTCGAATGAAGGTCATCGAACTGCTCACCCCGGTTCTTGAAGATCAAAAACCAGCACGAGCCCTCAAACTCACCGATCCAGACCTGATCGCCGCACTCAAAAAACTCACTTTGATCACCGCCAAGCCCATTTTGTACATTGCCAATGTCGCCGACGACGACGCCAATGGCGAGGGTGAACTGGCCCAAAAAGTACGAGAACATGCTGAATCGGTTGGCGCGGTCATGGTTCCGGTTTGTGCCCGGATCGAGTCTGAGCTTTCAGAACTCGACGAAGACGACAAGTTGGAAATGCTCGCTGACATGGGTATGGACGAGCCGGCTCTGGGCAAGTTGGCAAGAGCGGCGTACAAACTGCTCGGCTACCAGTCGTACTACACCGCCGGCGAAAAAGAGGTCCGGGCCTGGACCATCCCGCAAGGATGCAAGGCCCCGCAGGCCGCCGGGGTGATCCATACGGACTTTGAACGCGGGTTTATCCGCGTCGAGTGCTACAGCGTGGACGATCTGGTGGAGTACAAGTCTGAAAAGGCGATCAAAGAGGCCGGGAAGATGCGGATTGAAGGCAAGGGCTATGAGATGCACGATGCGGATGTGTGCAACTTCTTGTTCAATGTGTGATTCTGGGCGATCTCTGGGGCCATTTCTGTGCATATTGGCTCAGATGCGGGAACAATTAGGCCGATAACGGCTCTGTACTGTTGTCCACACCCTCAGGTGTCTATATCCAAAGGCCACTGTTTGAGCAACCAGTGAGCCAGAATCGGAGCCACGAATATGCCCACCAGGCACGCCAAAGCACCCTCATGGGATCACAACGACCCCACCGCCCCTGCACACGCCAAAATCGTCGCCACGCTCGGTCCAGCGTCAGATTCACCAGAGATGCTCGATCGACTCATCGAAATGGGGGTTTCGGTGTTTCGGCTCAATTTTTCCCATGGCACCTTGGCCGACATGGATACCCGAATCCAAAATGTTCGCGAGGCCTCGCTTCGGTCGGGTCGGTGCATCGCGGTACTGGGCGATCTCCAAGGCCCAAAGATGCGTGTGGGCAAAGTTCCCGACATCGACGAGGGTGGCGGGATCATGATCAAAACAGGTGATGCGGTGATGTTCCGCAAAGATCAAGGCGAGGCCGGGATCGTCGATGGCATCCCCACCTTCAGCGCAACCTTCGATCCGCTCTACACCGATGTTCTTCCGGGTCAGCGTGTCTTGATCAACGACGGGGCGATCCGGATGTTGGCCGTTGAACATGAACCGGGTCAATGGCTCAAATGCACCGCAACCGTCGGCGGACGCATCACCAGCAGCAAAGGCATCAACCTTCCAGAGTCAGATATTTCTGTGCCCGCCATCACCGAGCGAGACTGGGAATGCGCCCGTTGGGCGGTGGACAATGGCGTGGACTATCTTGCATTGTCCTTTGTACGGACCGCTGAAGAAGTCATTGAACTGACCGACAAACTGACCGAGTGGTGCACGCCTGATTTGCCTTGGGCTGAAGACGAAATGTCATTGCGGATTCCGGTGATTGTCAAGGTTGAAAAACCCCAGGCCGTCGAAAATCTCGAAGCCATCATTGACGCGACCGATGCGGTGATGGTCGCTCGTGGTGATCTTGGTGTGGAGATGGATGTCGCCAAGGTGCCTGTGATCCAGAAGTACATTCTCAAAAAATGCAACGAGCAGGGCAAGCCATGTATTGTGGCGACGCAGATGCTCGAATCCATGATCGAAGTTCCAAGCCCGACGCGTGCCGAGGCCTCGGATGTCGCCAATGCCGTCTTTGATGGATGTGATGCGGTCATGCTTTCGGGTGAGACTGCTGTCGGCAAGTTCCCCGACATTGCCGTCGAAACCATGCAACGGATCATCAAAGTCACCGAAGCACGGATGGACGAGATGGCCCACGCCCAGGGGGTGGCCATTGATCTCAAAGAATACCCATTCCGATCCGCGGCTCTTGCCCGTGGCGTCTGGCACATGGCCGAGGAACTCCAAGCCAAAGCCGTCGTCGTCTGGTCCCAAGCCGGCGGAATGGCGCGGTACCTCTCGCAAAACAACTTTCGCGTACCGATCTTTGCCTACACCTCATCGCCGATCGGTTCGCGCAGGATGGCCCTCTTTGGCGGGGTGACACCGATCTTGACCAAGCCACCCGCAGGCGGCAAACTCCGCGAATGGACCGATGAAGTCGAAAATATGCTCATGGCACGCGAGTTGGTCCATGATGGCGATCCGGTGTTGCTGGTGGCTGGCAAGCCCCTGGGGGCGATTCTTGCCCAGAGTACGGTCGCCATTCTCCGCGTTGGAGACTTGTCCTCGGGGTTCCGGGTCGCTGATGAGGCCGAAAAGCATGTCTGCCCGATTGTGTAGGGGTTTGCAGGCGAATTTAATCCCCAAAATAGTCGTCCCCGAAGAGTCTTTGTGTCAGCGGATATTCCGCTCTATAATGTTGCCATGGGACCTGGGCTCCCGCTGGATTGATTGATACCCATTCTGGCACTTTCACCGCCCAAGATTTGACCAAGGACCACCACATGACCACCGCCTCGA
>JALSHW010000144.1 GCA_026982035.1 Phycisphaerales bacterium
AGGTGGAGGCGATTGCCAAGAAGAAGAAGATTAAGTATCAGCGGTCGATTTTGGGTGCTGGTGGTCAGGATGGGGCGGCTGCTCAACAGGCGGCGGCGGGTGCCAAGGCGATTGGGATTACGGTGGGGACGCGGTATATTCATACGGTGACGGAGATGATTGATAAGGGTGATCTTCAGGCGGCGTGTGATATTTTGGCTGCGGCGATGGGGGAGTTGAAGTAATTGAGTTTTCTAGAGTACTTTCCCCTTCTTCGGAGGGTTTTTTATTGGATGGCCGGGGTTGGGATAGATGTGATTTTGTTTGTATTTGTTTTGATTTCGGAGGAGGATTGTGATAGCCTTGGTGCATGATATCCACATGTAAATTGTATGAGCGTCTGAGTGTTTTTGGCTGTGGATTGAGGGTTGCTGGAGCGGCTCTAGTGGTTTTGAGTGGTGGGGTGAACACGGTATTGGGGGATGGGTTGGTATGCTCGTTCGAACAATATTTGGGAGCATTTGCGACTCCGGGGGGAGCGCGGAGCGTTGGGATGTATGGGGATGTTGCGATTGTGGGGACGGGGAGGGACGGTGGGGAGAGTGGGCTGTATTTCATTGATGTGTCAGATTTGAGTTCGCCTGTGCTGCTGACTTTTTATGATACAAATGGGTCGGCCAATGACATACATATATTTGGTGATCGGTTGTATGTGTCGAAGGGGAACTCTGGGTATGAGGTGTTAGATATCAGCGTGCCATCTGCGCCGATTGAGGTTGCGAGTTTTGGTGGGAGTCAGTACTTGAGATGCTTTGAATCTGAGAATGTGCTGTATACAGCACGGTTTAACTTTGGGATTTCGATGTTTGATGTGTCTGATCCTGGGAACCGGGTGTTTTTGGGGAGTTATGACCCGTCGATTGCGGGACTTGTGACGGATGTGTTTGTGAGAGATCAGATTGTGTATGCTGCTGCGTCGAGTAGCGGGCTTCATATTATTGATATGAGTGATCCGGCGAATCCGGTGTCGTTGGCGTTGTTTGATACGCCTGGGTCTGCTGGGGTTGTTGAGGTTGTGGGGACAATTGCGTATATCGGAGATGGGTTTGATGGGCTGGTGATTCTGGATGTGAGTGATCCATCGGCGCCAGTTGAACTCGGTTTTATTGATATGCCTGGGCGTGTCGAGTCTCTTGATGTGGTTGACGGGCTGGTGTATGTGGGCAATGGTTTTGCGGGGGTGCAGGTGATTGATGTTTCGGATCCAAGCAATCCTGTGTTGATTGGCTCGTACAACACTGTTGGGGATGCGGAGGGTGTTGCGGTTCAGGATGGAGTTGCGTATGTTGCGGGGAACTTGAGGATTAGTTTGGAGAATGATGCGGGGCTTCAGGTGATTGATGTTGACCCGGTACAGATGTCGCCGGTGCTTGGAGTGGGCGATGATATTGATGAGGCGGAAGGGGTGGCGGTTGAGGGAACGATTGCGTATGTATCTGATCGGCTGTGGGGGTTCCGGATTTTCGATTGTGGGGACCCATCGAATCCTGTTTTGTTGGGATCGCATCCTGCTTCGCATCAGCCGAATGATTTGTTTGTTGACGGGGACAGGGTGTATGTTGCGGATGGTCGTGATGGGTTACAGATCGTGGACGTCAGCAACCCGAGTTCGCCTGTGACTATTGGTGGATATGAACCTCCTTTTGCATCACAGGACTCAAAGGGTGTTTGGGTTGATGGGGATATTGCATATATCGCGGACAATAGAGGATTATTTATAGTTGATGTGAGTGATCCAGCGTTGCCAGTGCAGTTGGGATCGTTCGAGGATTTTTTGTTTGTGAGAGATATTGAAGTTGTCGGGACGATGGCGTATCTGGTGGCGAGAGACTGGATTTTAATCTTGGATGTCAGCGACCCGACTGCTCCTGCTTTGCTCGGGCAGTATGCGGTGAACTCTTTGTATATAGATGTGGAAGATGGGTTAGCGTATTTGGGTAGCTTGCTGTTGGGGATGGTAATTATTGATGTCAGTGATCCTTTGTCGCCGGAATTTGTGAGTTCTTATGAACTGGTTGAGACAAGCTTTGGGCGGGTCGTGATTGATGGAGACCTTGCGTATTTGAGCTATAATTTTTCGGGGATGTATATCTTTGATGTGAGTGATCCATTTTTGCCTTTGCTCATTGGGAGATTTGGAGTGAGCGACTCTGCAACGGAATTTGTGATCGGGGGATCGGTGGGGTATCTTACAGTGAGAGACCAGGGGTTATTGCTGATTGATATGAGTGACGAGTGTGGGGGGTGCTTGGGGGATATTACGGGCGATGGGATGGTGAATTTCTTAGATATTTCTGTATTTCTTGCTGCGTTTGGAGATCGTGATCCGGTGGCGGACTTTACGGGTGAGGGGGATTTTAATTTTTTGGATGTCAGCGCGTTTTTGGCAGCGTTTGCGGCGGGTTGTCCGTAAAGATTGTTGGCTTATTTTATTATAATAAGAAAGCCCGGTTCTGCGTCCTTGCAGGGTCGGGCTTTGTGGTGGGTGGTTTTTGTTGAAGGATGGTGAAGAGACGGGCTGGAAGCCCATCGCACCAGAGAGAAGGGAGCGGTTAGGCGGCGAGGTTTGTTGCTTGTTCTATTGCTTCGATCATTGATCGGACTTGGAATGGTTTTTTGAGGAATGAGTCGTAGCCGGCGGCTCTGAGGCCTTGGGCTTGGCCGTCGGTGAGTTTTCCTGACATGGCGATGAGTTTGGTCATTTGCATGGCTTCGGAGGAGCGGATCATGGTGGCGAGTTCGCGTGGTTCGCCTTCGGTGACATGGACATCGATGAGGACGACATGGGGGCGGAAGCGTTCGCAGGCCAGGCCTGCGGAGAAGGCGGAGTTGGCGACCTGGGTGTCGTAGTTTGTTTGTTCGGTGAGGACGGTGTTGAGGACATCGGAGACTTCTTGGTCGGTGTCTACGATGAGGACGCGGGTGGTGCCTGTGGAGATGCCTTCCATGGGGATGTGGTGGGCCTTCATGAAGCGGTAGAGTTCTGGTACTGGGATGCGTCGGTCTTTGGAGCCGGGGATTCGATAGCCCTTGAGTTGGCCTGAATCGAACCATTTGGAGACGGTTCTGGGGGCGACATTGCATATTTTGGCGACTTCGCCGGTTGTCAGGACATCTTTTTCGATTGGCATTATCTCACCTCGTGGGTACGCAGAAGTGGACATTGGCACAATCCGTTTGTGCCGTGTCTTGTAGGGGGCATCGGCCTAAATCCTTCGCTTCTTGACGGTTGGGTGGGTAATTGGGGTTGATTGACTTATTGAGACTGGGGTTTGGGGGTGGAAAGGTGGTTGGGGGTGGTTATTGAACT
>JALSHW010000145.1 GCA_026982035.1 Phycisphaerales bacterium
CCCCAACCCCCCCCAACCACCCAGCAAGCACCGATGCCCGCTTGACACAAACAAATGCAACACACGCCAACCATCGGCGTTGAACACTGGAGCCCAATCATGACCACACTCACCCCCCAACTCGCCTCCCAACTCAACACCCGGATGAACCCCAAAGCCCGCCCCGGTTTTTCGCTCATCGAACTGACCGCAGTGCTGGTCATCCTCGGCTTGCTCATGGCCGGTGCTGCGGTGGCCGTGCCATCACAGATCAAAAAGGCACGCATCCGCGTCACCAAGAGCAGCATGAAAACGATCAAAACCCAGATCGAATCCTACCGCGCCGAAAACGCAGGCGACGCCCCCGCAACCCTGGCGGTGCTTATTCCGTCCTTCATGGAAGAAGGCGCCGACATCGACTCGTTCAAAGAACCCTTCTACTACATCCCCACCCCCGGCTCAACCCACGCCTACGAACTCCGCTCGGCTGGACCAGACAAAGAAATGGGCACCGAAGACGACATCAACATCTGGACGATGGATGTCACCAGCAGCAACTAATCCACCAAAAAACGACACCCAGTCATGCTTTCTTCCATCACTCCAACCCGATCGCATCAACAGATTCACCGAAAGGCCAGTCGTCGGGGAACCACACTGATCGAAGCGGTCTTGGCGACGGTTCTTCTTGGAATGGTCGGGGCAACGCTTGCCAGTGCCGTCGCATTCATGAGCGCATCACAACGACGGATGCAACAACGCCTCGGCGCTGCTGAACTGGCCAATCGACTCATGCTCCAGTACATCGACGACCAAGACGCGATGCCCAATAAATCGCTCCCCATCGAATACGACATCGACACCTACCGATGGACGCTCGATGTCAATCCCGTCGAGTTTTCGATGGCCCAGCCGCCGCCCGAAACCGACACCACCGCCCTTGGGTCTGGGATCAACTTTGACCGAATCCGACTGGTCTCCATCCGCGTCTGGCTCGATGAATCCTCAGGCGGTGCCCGTGGCTTCTCAACAGAACTCCCAAACTCCCAACTCACCCGTCTGATCGACCCGCTGGCCTTCTCCAATCCCGATTCGCTCCAGACCATGATCGATTCACCAGGCGGGATCGAACGCCTCTTTGAACGATTGATGGAAATGGACGCCACCAGTGGGGGCTCACAATGATCCACACCCCACACCCTCAACCAACCCACCCGCGCGGCTTGACCCTCGTTGAACTGACCCTGGCAATCGTCGTCGGCTCACTGGTTCTGCTCGGAATCTCCGGCGTCTTTGCCGCCACACGCAACATGGATCGCATCTTTGGCGATCAATACAACAGCTCGACCCAACTCCACATCACGCAAATGACCATCCGCAAGGCCTTGCTCTCGCTGCAAATCAGCCAAGACCAGCGGGCCATTCCAGGCGTTGACGAAGAATCCGCCAGAGAAGTTTTTGACGAACCCATCGACCGTTCCCGGATCATCCTCCAAACTGATCCCGTGTACCAATCCATGCAAGGCAACTGGATACCACAACGCTTTGAAGTCGTGCTCTCAACCCCTCCCATTGCCCTCAACATGGCCACCAAAGCCGCCGCTTGGGCGCGGATCAACGACCGCGATGAGGACTCGCTTAATTTTTCATCCACCGACGCCTCAGGCGGAGTGATGCGATCGGTCTTTGAACTGCGCCCAGACAACAGCCGCGAGCGGATCATGCGCCGCGTGGGCATCATGGATCCCGATCCCAAAGCCGACGAACAACTCCGACTCGTCAGCAACGCCCCCACCCCCACCCCCACCGGCTGGACCCTCTGGTGGCGACCCATCCTCAACACCGAAAGCAACTTCCTCCGCGCTGGCGGAATCCCATTGGGCGACTCAGCCGGCACCGAAGATGAAATCCGTTTCCGACTCGCCGGCGCAATCCCGTTGATCAAAGACATCCAACGCTGTTCATGGACCATCTACAAAAGCGATGTCAAAGTCAACGAATACGAAGCCCTCTCGATGAGCGACCTGCCCGCCTACGCCGAGTTTGAAATCCTCCTCAATACCGGCCAATACGCCAGTTGGATGTTTGAAGTGGACTGGACCGTCGGCGATGACCCTCTGGACCTCACCGAAGACAACGACGGCAACAACAACGGCAACAACGCCGGAAACAACAACGAAGACAATAACGACAACAACGGCGGCGGCGGAAACAACCCCAACGACCCAAGCCCACCAGGCGACGGCGGCGGCGTCATCATCCCAGGAAGCAACTCCAACAACAACATGGGCGGAGGAGACACCTAATGCCCACACAACCATCGCCACTGAACAATCAAAAATCGCACGGCTTCGTCATGCCCATGGTCATCCTGCTCATGGTCGTCGTGGGGCTCACTGTCTCACTCTCACTAACCCGCCTCTCATCCCAGCAACTCTTGATCTCCCGCCAAATCGACGCCTACTACGAGCACCATTCAGGCCGAGGGCTCCAAGAAGCCATCGGCGCATGGCTTCGCCAACAAAACGGCCGCAACCTCGACGAAGTCCTCGAATACGGCACCGGAAAAGCCATGGACATCACCCTCTCAGATGGCTCAGTCGTGTCCATCTACCTCTTTGATGCCCAAGGAGCGATGCTCTCGGATCTTTCAAGCGTGGCGGTCAACCAAGTCCAAGAAGTTGGACTGGCACTCAAAAATCTTTCCGAAGCCGTCGGCCCGCATGAGTACGCCCGTTTGACCAGACCCTTTGGACCCTCAGCCGTCAGCATCCACACCGCTCCAGCATCGGTCGTCCGAGCAATTGCCCAGGCCATCGCTGGAGAGAACGGGCTCCGATTGACCGACGACATCATGCTCCAGCGAGATTCAGGCGAAAAAATGACCCGACAAATGCTCGTCGAAACCGCCACCCGCGCCGGGGTCAACTCCGAGCAACGGGCTGCGGTGCTTCGTCGCTTTGCCACCGATGTCCAGGTCTGGGGCGTGGTCGTTGAGGTCCGTGGCGGTCGCGGGCTCAGCCGAGGGCGGTTATTGGCTCGATATGGAGGGTTGACCCGCATCCGCTCCAACACAGGCCGTCAAGCAACAAGCAATGCAATGGAAATTGGGTCGTTCTACACCTGGAAAGACCTCGGTATCAACAGTCAAAGCATCGATCCAGCCGATCTGTACTAAGCCAAGTACCCTGTTGGTGCCCGATTTATACGATTCAAGAGAGCCAGACCCATGAGTACCACGATTTCAAGAACCAAGGCCAAGCGATTGACGCTTCTCTACCAAGTCGCCGCCGCGATGTGTGTTCTGGGAGCCATCGCCATCGGTATCCTCGGATTGCCCGACTCCTCAGCCAACTCACAACTCG
>JALSHW010000146.1 GCA_026982035.1 Phycisphaerales bacterium
GAATACCCTCGGCATGACACTTCTCAACAATCACCTTGGATTTAATCCCAAGTTCTTTCGCAAGCTCAAATATTCGTGTATTGGCCAAGTGGTCCTCCGTTCATCGAACGGTCAAAGGGGTTTCTCTATCTGTCGAGCATCTATCTGCTCAGTATCAATCAATGCGTGTATCAATGCGTGTATATCACGCCTCACTCAATCGTCTTATCCGCCAAGAATATCCGAAGCACGGTTCTCCGCTTCCTTGGTCGCCGCCTCATCAACAACCGCTTCTTCGGTTGCTTCTTCGCTCGCAGGAGCCGCAATCGCTCCGCCCAGAATCGCCGCCGCAGCCGCCTCAGGATTGTCCGCAGGGTTCACATCCCCAGAAAGAATTGCCGCCGCCGCTGATTCTTCCTCAGCACGCTTGGCCGCCGCTTCTTCCTTCTCACGCGCCTGAATCTCAGCCACAACAACCGCCTTGGCAGCACAAAGTTCCACCGCCTGAGCCGCAACCTCAGGCGTCAACTCAAGCTCGGTCTCAAGCACCTCAGCACCAATCTCTTCAATATCAAACACCGTAATCATCCCAAGAGCCGCCAAACGATCAACCTTGTCTTCTGTCACACCCTCGATCTGTGTCAAAGTCTCCGACAAAATCGTCAACCCCTTGGTGAACTCCTCAGGCGTCAAAATATCAACATCCCACCCAGTCAGCCGAGCCCCAAGCCGAACATTCTGACCACGCTTCCCAATCGCAAGCGACAACTGGTCATCCCGAACAACAACAGTCGCCCGTCCAAGCTCAAAGCACAACGAAATCTCATTGACCTCCGCCGGCTTGAGTGCATTGGCAATCAAAATCTGCGACGACTCATTCCAACGCACAATATCAATCTTCTCCCCATTGAGTTCTTCAACAATTGTCTTGATCCGCGATCCCCGAATCCCCACACACGCACCAACCGCATCCACCTTTGAGTCAATCGAAGACACCGCCATCTTCGTGCGATACCCCGCTTCCCGTGCAATCGCCTTGATCTCAATGGTCCGGTCAAGAACCTCAGGCACCTCAACTTCAAACAAGTACTTAATAAAATCAGGATGCGCCCGGCTCAAATAAATCTTCACCTGCGCCCCCATATCCTTCACATCAAGCACAAAAGCCCGCACCCGATCCCCAGGCATGAACTGCTCCCCAGGAATCTGCTCACTCCGAAGCATCACACACTCGGCCCGATCAACCTGCACAACCAACGCCCCCCGGTCATACCGCTGAGCCGTCCCCGTCACCAGTTCTCCTTGACGCCCGGCAAACTCTTCCATCAACGATTGCCGCTCATCATCACGGAACCGCTGAATCATCACCTGCTTGAAGGTCTGGGCCGCGATCCGACCAAAGTCTTCAGGACTGATCTCAAGCGGCTCGTCATACCGAAACAACTGAATCTCCCCGGTCAACGGATCAACCGTACACGAAAACTCCTCAGCATCGAGCGTCCCAAAATACTTCCGGCATGCCGAAACCATCGCCGCCTCAAGATCCGCAATCAAAAGTGATTTCTCAACATTCCGTTCACGGGCAATGCCGTCAAGGATTCGCATCATTTCTTGGGTGTTCATTACAGGGTCTCCGATATATCGAGTTGGTAAGTTGTCGTGGTCAGTCTTTTCTGCGAACGCCACAGGGATTTAGATTTCTAAAAACGCAAACGACCGGAAATCTCCATACAGAGTTCCGGTCATGCATCCTGGACACCATCCCCATCAGGGGCCGTATCCCAGCCGAGTTGGACGATCAGATCATTTCACGATCCGCGTCCTTCCCGTCAGGCAAGCAACAGAGTTGGAAACTCCAATCACCGACATTGTGCATAACCATCGTTCATACAAAGGTCTCCAAACAACGGGCTCCAAACCCATCGCACACAAGTCTAGAACACCACCCACACAGGATCAATCACATACCCATATATACACAGCCCATCCCTCCCCCGAACCCCCACCAAACTTCCCCCTATTCGCCGATCCGCTCACCCTTGTTAATACTCCGGGTCACCCGCACCGCCCGGTTATTCCGATGCTGCCCAACCTCAGCCAAAAACTTCGGCTCCCCCTCAATATAAATCACCGACGGGTTCTTGGAGTTGTGCGTCGTCACAATCATGTCCCCAACCGACAACCCAGACAACTCCTCAAGCGTGATCGTCGTATTGGCAAGCGCCACCGTCGCCTGCACCCCAGATTGATCCAGATTCTCAACAATCCGGTCCTCATAGCTCGCGTCTTCATCGCTCCGATTCACCGCAAACCAACTCTGACTGCTCAAATCATCCATCACCGGCTCAATCACATTGTACGGAATACACAAATTCATCGTCCCCGCCCGCGACGACATCCGCATCTCAAGCCCAATCACCATCACCACCTCATTGGGAGGCACAATCTGCACCAACTGTGGGTTCGACTCATGAGCCACAATCGAAAACTCAAGTTCCTTTACGCTGCTCCACGCCTCGCTCAACGCCTCGAGCCCTCGACCAAGCACATTGGAAATCAACCGCTGCTCGATCGGTGTCATGGGCCTCTGCGGAATAAACAAATCCTGATTCGTCCCCCCAAGCAACCGATCAATAATCGGATAAATAATGAGCGGCGAAATCTCCAAACACATCTGCCCCTCAAGCTTGTCCGTCTGAATCAAGTTATAACTCGTCGGGTTCGGCAACCCCGACACAAACTCCCCATAAGTCATCTGCTCACACGCCGCAACCTGAACCTCAACAATCGTCCGCAAAAACCCCGAAAGCGAAGCCCCAAAGTTCCGAGCAAACGCCTCATGCAGGGTCTCAAGGGCCATCATCTGGTCCTTGGACACTCGCTCAGGTCGTTTGAAGTCATACTGCCGAACCTCAATATTGTCCAGGTCCTTACGCGTCCGCGAAAAAATACTAATCGGAGGCAGCGACTCGACCACCTCGTCGTCGTCAACAGCCGCCATCAGTGAATCGATCTCATTCTGATCAAGCATGCTCAATACGACCTTCCGTACCATCTACGCAGACACACCCAGCCAATCACCGGGTACAGTGCCCCTCCTATCGGACACCAGAACCCGAATTCTCCACAATTCCCCCCTCCAACCCCCAATTCCCCCACGCCTCCACATTCATCGGGAACAAACCATCCATCTCCCTTGTTGGCTCACTGGCACCCCAAACCACGATACCATCCCCACATATCCCCCGTCCCTACCCCGGAGCCCCAATTCAATGCGCACCCGCCTGATCCACATCCTCACAATCCTCACCATTCTCTGGGCCACGGCCACCCCCTC
>JALSHW010000147.1 GCA_026982035.1 Phycisphaerales bacterium
CCCCCCATCATCCGCTCAGGATGCACCCCCCGATTGATCAAGAACGCAAAGATATCCAGCGACGCCAAATAGTTGGACCGAAACATCTCAGCACTCACCGGAATGTACTTATCCCCCGCCGTGGTCCCCGAAGTCTGCGCAAAGTGTTCAACCCGTCCAGGCCAAAGCACATCGGACTCCCCACCCTCCCGCATCGCTTCGATATGTCCCTTGAACACATACCAATCGTTGATCGGTAGGGCCGCTCGATACGCAGCAATCATCTCCGCATCATCGTCAATCGCCGCGATCTTCCCAAATCCGTGTTGTTTTCCAAACACCGTATTGGCACTGACCCGCAGATTCTTCCGAAGTTGCTCACTTTGAATCGCCGCTGTTGATCGTTTCCAAGAGTCCAGGTCGTTGAGTTTGCGCCGTCGCATCTCGACCCGAGCCCGAAGCCCAAGCCCCACCAAACTCGTCAACGAATACCCAGCATTGGGTGTCGGTGCCCGCTCCACACCCACACCACTCATGCCTGATCCCCAACCGACGCAAGCCCGAGCTTATCAAAGAACTCGTGCATCGCCCGTGCAAACTCTTTGGGGGCCTCGATCATCGGCGCATGCCCGCACGCCTCAATCCAGAACAACTCCGCATTGGGCATCAACTCAGTAAACCCATGCCCCGCACCCGGAGGCGTCACAATATCTTCCTTGCCCCAAATCAACAGCGTCGGATGCTCAATCTCCCCAAGATCATCGGCCATATTGTCCCGCCGAGCACTCTTGGACAACTTCACCATCGCCCGCGCCCCGCCCCGCTCATTGAGCAACGCAAAGGCCCGATCAACATCCCCCGGATCCATAAACGACTTGTCATAAAACAACTCGCCAATCTTCTCGACCAACCACTCCCGCGTCGGTCGCACCGGAGCCCCCTTGACCACCGTCCGCTCAATCAACCCGCTCGAACCCGCAAGCACAAGCGACTGCACCAACTCAGGCCTCTCATGGGCCACCCGCAACGCCACATGCCCACCAAACGAATTCCCCACCAAAACCACCGGCTCATCAAAATGCTTATCAATAAACTGCATCGTCATCGCCGACACCGCCTGGATCGAACAATCCGACTTCCGCAACGACAACAAAGGCATCTCCAGCGTCACACACCGAGCCCGCCCAGACAACAACCGCACCACCAACTCCCAGTGCTCATTGAGCCCAACGAGCCCATGCAAAAACACCACAGGCAGCCCCGCGCCACACTCAACCACATCCACCACAATGTCACGCCCACTCATCCCAATGAGTGAAACCTCAGATTTCATAAGAGCCGGCCCCGACGCTGAATCAGACGAGTTGGCATGTGCAGTACTCAAAATCCATATCTCCTTTACAGGACAAGGCAAGAACCCGTCCCAGCAGTTCCATTGTTAGGAACCACTTGCTTTCACATTCAATCCTAGGTCGTGCCTGACGGCTCTGAAGGGTGCCCCGCTGGTGGATTCTTATCCACCTGCGGATCTTGGTGGTACAAAAAACATCTGACGGCCAAAGACCCGAAGGTGCCCCCCCACACCTTTTCCCCTCTTTATTCACTCAAATCAGCGGTTTCTTCAACCACCCGCCCATCAATGAGCCGAATCACCCGATCAGCCCGCGCCGCGATCCGTTCATCATGCGTCACCATCACCATCGTCAACCCGCCGCTCTGCCGCAACTCAGCAAGCACATCAAGAATCGACTCCCCAGTCTTCAAATCCAAATTCCCCGTCGGCTCATCGGCAAGCAACAACGCCGGCTCATTGATGAGCGCCCGCGCAATCGCCACCCGTTGCCGCTCCCCCCCAGAAAGCTCGGCAGGCCGATGCTTGATTCGATCACTCAACCCGAACCGATCGAGCAGTTCCTTGGCCCGCGATTCAACACCCTTGCGATGGCCCCCATACCCAAACCGCCCATACCGGATCATCGACCCAACACACACATTCTGCAAAATATCCAGCTCAGGCAACAAGTGATAAAACTGAAACACAAACCCAACCTCAGTCGATCGGTATTGATTCAACGCCGACGCCCCCATATCCGTAATCACCCGATCCCCATACACAATCGACGCCAGCTCATCAGGATACACATCAGGCCGATCCAGCCCACCAATCAAATGCATCAGCGTACTCTTGCCCGATCCCGACGCCCCCAAGATCGTAATCCATTCCTTATGCCGAACCGTCAGATCCACCCCATGCAACACAGGCACTTTGACCCGTCCAAGTTTGTAAGTCTTGCGCACACGCTTGACCGTCAGAATCGGAGATTGAGTATTGTTTTGTGGGCTCATCACTCAAACCTCAACGCTTTGACCGGGTCCATCCTCGCGCTGTGAATTGCTGGGATCAACGATCCAAGTACGCAAGTCAGCACACCCACCACAAACACGATGACCGCCTTGGACACTTCAACCTCACTGGGAATCTCAATAAAGTAATAAGTCCGCGGGTCCCAAATCACAAGCCCAAAAGTTCTCCCCATCCAATCGTGGATCGCATTGATGTTAAGCACCACCACATACCCCACCGTCGTCCCCAGCACCGCCCCGATGAGCCCGATGGCCGTCCCATACCGAATCCACAACCACGCCACCCCCACCGTCGAAGCACCAAGTGCCCGCAAAATCCCGATGTCCTTGGTCTTCTCTGAAATCATCGACCAGAAAATCGCCAGCACAAGAAACACGCTTGTAAACGACACAATCCCAAAGATAAACAACACCAACCCGGTCTCCTTCTTCACCGCATTGATCATCGTCGCATTCAAATCTTCCCATGTCCGAATCTGGTTCTCCATCGAAAACGAACTGGGCACCTCCCCCTCATGCTTCATCTCAAAGGCCTGATAAATCGCATACACCCGCTCCCGAACCGCCAACAAATCCGCACCCTCAACCGACCGCACAAGCACCGTCGTCACCCGCGCCGGATCAATCCCCACCACCTGGCGAATCTTTGGCCGACGCACCCCCGTCACCGGATCCACCTCGGTCTCAAACGGATTCTCAACAAGCTCAACCTTCCGCGCCTCATCCAAACGCAGCATCTCCTGCATCACCCCCAAAGGCACAAACATCGTCGACTTGTCAATCTCATAAATACCCGACTGAAACTCATTGGCAATCGGAATCGTCCGCGTCACCGGATCCACAGGCCGCCCCGTCGAATCCAACGACAACACCGTCATCCCCACCGATCCACCAGAGGGCATAAACCCCCGCACCCGCTCAACCCCCCCATCAGGCATCGCCCGAAACCCAAACTCCCTCGGCT
>JALSHW010000148.1 GCA_026982035.1 Phycisphaerales bacterium
ACCCACGCCATCCCCGCAACGCCATCCCCATCAATCCCCTGATACGACCCCATCGGCATAAACTCACGCATCCGATGCTCCCCAGCATGCGGAATCCCCACCACAATCATCGGCTCAACGCGACCCTGACCAATCAACGCCGTCAGCGTCTCATCAACCCCCCACTCCCCGGCAACCCCAGGCATTTGATCAAACACATTCTGCCCATCAAACAAATACAACACTGGATATTGACGATCCACATTCTCCGCATCGTCATACCCCTCAGGCAACCACACAATCAAATCCCGCGTCGCCGCCTCGGCACCACCAGCACCACCACGAACCTCAACACGCTTGACCGTTCCCGTCACTTCAAGAGCCCGATAGATACCACTCTGCCGAACTTCCTCGCTCAACGCCACAGGATACCGAAACTCCGGAATCGTAAGTTCAATCACAGGCCGTTCGTTTTCTTTGAGCATGGAAACATCCACCAAAGGCAACACTCGGTTCCCAATCGGATTCCCCGATCCGTCATATTCCTCACGGTCCCATCCACCAAGCGTAAACTTGAACTCCAAACCAACACCATGCATATCTCGATCAATAACAATCTGCCATCTGGTATCTGAACGCCCACTGAGCATCATTTTTTCATCCGACGGATTCCATCCATTAATGCTCGACGCCAAATAAATTGGATTGTCCTGATTGGCTTGCCCAGATTCATCCTTGACAATCAACACAAACCCCTGAGGCAGCGTCTCAGGCCGAACCATCTCTGGCTCAAGACCAAAAGCAGACATCACCACAACAAGCAAACACGATACAACAGAAAATTGACGCACAGGTGCTCCTTTACCATGCTAAACAAGCCCGAAAAACAAGTTCATAAGACACCTCCAGTGTAGCCAAGAAAAAGGGTGCCTACATCATCAATGCAGGCACCCAGGTGTTGTTTTCACACTCAACTCAATCGTTTATGGACAGCCCATCCCGAACAGTGTCAGGTACGCCGAAACATCAAAGAAGTTCAGCAAGCCATCAGGTGTCCCGTCTGGGTTCCCTGCAAGGTCTGCAGCCATATCACCAGCCCCAAACAGGGTCAGGTAGGCCGAAACATCAAAGAAGTTCAACAAGCCATCAGGCGTCCCGTCCGGGTTGCCTGCAAGGTCTGCAGGACATGGATTACCCACGACAGGATTGGAAAGATTCAGGAATTGGTCACCAGCGATGGTGCCCCAGTCCAAATCATTGATGCCATCATCATCCGCATCGCGTGGACCGACATTGTCCGAGCCATCAGGAATTCCACCAATCACCTGATTGGAGATAAACGAGAACGAATCGTTTGCAATCCACCCAGCCATCAGGATGTCCTGTGATCCATCCCAGCCAAGTTCATCAAGATCAATGCTGATCTCAATACCAGTGTTCACAGCCGCCGCCGCAGCAGCATTGGCCGTTGTGTCAGTCACACCAGCAACATTGGAGTTGTCAATCGAAATCTGAACCAATCCAGCGAGTGGATTGAGTGGATCCACTTCAAGCAAACGAGGAGCATAGTTGGAGAACAAACTCCCAAATGTCCCGTCCTGAATATCAACCAAAGGCCCAGAGAAATCCATCACAGGCGTCGCCACAACTTCACCACCAAAGTATGAACCATAATCGGTAATCACACCAAAGAACGGATCAATATTGGCACCATTGGTACGCAGCGTCGCACAATCCGTAAAGTTCAACAGATCATCGCCGCCAACACCATTGTTGGTATTGAGCCAATAGTCTGGCTCAAATCCAGCGTCAAAAGTAATGCCAGCCATCCCGTTAAGGTTGTTGAAGCTGATATCCACATTGTTATCAAGCAATACATTCTGTCCACCAGGAGCCACATCAAAGAACAAGTTCAACTTGTTCCAGTTGTTCTGCATGTTCCCACCAAGGAACACATACAACCGGTTGTTCGGCACATCAATAAAGACTCTACAGTTGTTCAACTCAGAACCATACGCCCAGTTCGCATCAGGCGAAACAGGTGTAGGCGAGGCCTGCGAACCAAGAACACCAGCAATATTCGAGTTGTCCACACCCATGCTCATCCCGCCACTCAATGCACCAGCATTGGCAGCACCGTATCCAGCGAGCGAACCCATATCATCAATGGCTCCAGAAATCGAACCAAAGAACGCACGAGGCACATTCGGAGTCACGCCATCGGCGTCATCATCCCAAGCATCAACCGATACCAAATAATCAGCATCAAATCCGGCATCAAAAACTGTGCCAGTCTGTCCATCAATGATGAACCCGCCAACGCCAGACCCGCCACCCAAAGTACCCGAGCCCCCAGCCCCGGTGTCAATGTACAAATCAAACGCATTGCCATTGTTCTCAAGGTTCCCCGCCATGAAAATGTACAAATTCGTCGCATCCTTGGCCATGTAAATCCCGTCGATCTCCGACCCACCACCATTGGGGCCCGAACCATCTTCGGTCCCATCGGTTTCGTTGCCGAATCCGGTGTAGTTGCCTTGCAGGAATGCGTTGGAGTAATCCGTTCCAGCAACCCCACCATCAAGTGTTCCATCAACAGCAGGTGTCGAAACGGCAATCCCACTCAAATCAACAGAGATATGCTGAGTGGTCGTATCAAACGGAGCCGCAGTAAAGTCAGTCGCTCCACCAAGATTATCCGTATCAACAATCAAATCACCAATAATCTGGTTGGACTTGAATGTCCGGTCTCCCGAGTTGACCCATCCAGCAAGACGAATCGTCTCATTGCCAGTCAACCCAAGCGATGCCAAAGGAATCCGAATCTCGATCCCAGTGTCCACCACTTCAGGATCACCAAACACACCGCCTTCAAAGAGCCCGGCCGAGTTGTCCCCAAAACCAGTCGCATTGTTCTGCACCCAGATGACATCTGAGTAAAAACCGCCTTCAGTTCCCGGATCAAAAATACCGTCGATTGTTGGTTGGGCAATTGCTGCACCTGCACACGCAACCAAGGCGGTTGCCATTGCCGATTTTGTGACTCTCATCTTCATTTCTCCTCAAAGGATGGATAATCACCGCAGTCCAACGCGATGAATTGGTTCAAAACGCCGTGCAAAACGCACGACCAAACAGTCCCACTCTACCACACCATCCGATTTCTGATACCCCAAAACCTGTAAAAAATCATACAAATTCGACTTTCCTTACCCAACACCCACTGGCCTATTCTGGCCGCCCAGTCTCCCGAAGCCAAACCTCCCAGCACCCCGCTCCGATAGAAAATCGTCGGCTCACCCCCATTCCTTCATCATCCCCAAATTCC
>JALSHW010000149.1 GCA_026982035.1 Phycisphaerales bacterium
GTTGAGGGCCACGACGATGAGTCCTGAGGTTTCTTTATCGAGCCGATGGAGCATGCCATGGTCGCGGGCGTTGCCCATGTTGGTGAGTTGTTTTTTGTAGTTGGCCATGAGTCCATTGAGGAGGGTGTCGTGTTCGTGTCCGACACCTGGGGTGGTGACCAGTCGAGTGGGTTTTTCGACAACGAGGAGATGTTCGTCCTCATAGGCCTTGCGGTAGGTGATGCGTTCGTTGGGCTCGATGGGGCCTGTGGGTATGGACATGGGCGTGGGGTCGATCTGGGTTGGATTTGGATGAAGGGTATTATTGCCTGTCAATACTCAGGTTGTGTGCAGAATCTGCTTTGAGAACGCTATTGTGCAAGATAATCGATCAAACCCGGAACCCTCGCCTTGAACGACCTCCACCGAATCATCGATGCCAACACCAACCGCGCCAGCGAGGGGATTCGTGTCCTTGAAGACTTGGCCCGGTTCTCGCTCAACAACGAACCGTTGAGCAGGACACTCAAAGACCTTCGCCATCGGCTCCGATCCTGCATCCAATCCCTCGGACTCAGCCAATCCACGCTCCTTGCCTCCAGGGACACCGCTGGGGATGTGGGGACTCAGATCAAAACCTCCAATGAGGGCAATCGAGCACAAGGACTGGTTGATCTGGTCTCGGCCGCCTCCAAACGAGCCCAAGAAGCCCTTCGGGTCCTCGAAGAAACCGCCAAGATGCTGGGTGAGTCAGGATCAGGATTTGAATCTATTCGGTACGCGATGTATGACATGGAGCGGGACCTGATGCTGGCACTGACCACGCCGAGTCCGCGATGGTCGGTGTGTGTGTTGTTGACCAAGTCGCTGTGTCTGCATCATGCCCCGGAACGGGTGATCGAGATGGCCTCTCGAGCCGGGGCCCAGTGCATCCAGATTCGAGAAAAAGAGATGGCGAGCGATGAACTCTTTGAATACGCCTCGAAGATGACGGCTGTGGCTCATGATCTTGGATTGGCGGTGATCATCAATGATCGGGTTGATCTTGCTCTGGCAACTGAGGCCGATGGCGTGCATCTGGGGCAGCATGATCTTCCGATGAGCATTGCCCGTTCGATTCTTGGGCCGACCAAACTGATTGGGCGGTCGTGTTCGTCGGTTGGGCAACTCCGTGAGGCCTTTGGTCAGGGGGCGGATTACTGCGGGCTTGGGCCTGTGTTTGCATCGACGACCAAATCCAAGCCCAATCTGTGTGGGATTGAAACCCTCGAGCAAGTGATGGTCGATTCTGAACTCCGAACCAAACCGATGCTGGCGATCTCTGGGATTACGCCTGAGAATATCGAACGGGTTTGGAGCACTGGATTTGCCGGAGTCGCCATCAGCAGCGCGGTGTGCAGCGCGGCCGATCCGTATGAATCCTGTAAAGCGATTGTCGAGTCAAGACAACCGCTGGTCGAGTTGCCATAAATCCGGCCCTACACTCCCACCATGCCAGTACAATTCAAATCAACGACGCTCGACAACGGATTGACCATCCTCGCTGAAATCGATCCCAAAGCCCAATCCGTTGGTGCTGGGTTCTTTGTCAAAACGGGGGCACGCGATGAAGACACCGCACTCATGGGTGTCTCCCACTTTCTCGAACACATGATGTTCAAGGGAACCGAGGAGATCAGTGCCGAGGAGTTGAACCAGACCTTTGATGATCTTGGCGCATCGAACAATGCGTACACCACGCGCGAATCGACTTGCTTCTATGCCCATGTGATCCCGGACAGTGCC
>JALSHW010000150.1 GCA_026982035.1 Phycisphaerales bacterium
CCCCTCTCCATCGCGGGTCGTCCTGACCCATGGCTGCACCGATGCACTCAACCTTGCAATTCATGGCGTGATCCGAGCCGCCCAGCGCAACGGATGCGGCCGACCCATTCATATTGTGGCCTCGGTCGTCGAACACAACGCGGTGTTGCGAACGCTTCATTGTTATGCCTCGGACAAAAAAATTGAATTGACCTTTGTCGATTGTGATGATCAAGGCCGTGTTGACCCAACCGAGGTTGCCAAGGCGTGTACTGAATGCACCGCACTGGTCTGCCTAACCCATGCGTCCAATGCCGTCGGCACAATCCAACCGATCGAACAGGTCATCGTTTCGGTGCGGGATGTTGCCCCAGACGCCTTGGTGCTTGTTGACTGTGCCCAGACGCTCGGACATTTTCCTGTTGATGTTCAGGAAATGGGAATCGATCTTCTGGCAATCGCCGGGCACAAAGGACTCGGCGGCCCATCGGGCACCGGCGCGTTGTACTTGAGTTGCAAGGCCTTTCCAGACAATTGTTCACAGGAAGAATCCCGTGTCTTTTGTGAACGCCGAGGAGGGACGGGTTCCAAAGCGCCGGGCCTTGAAATGCCAACGGAACTTCCCGATGCGCTTGAAGCGGGAACGACCAACGCTGTGGGGTTCGCTGGATTGATTGCTGCGATGAACGCCTTGGATCCCAAGGCCCATGACCATGAAATGAAACTGACCGCCCAGATTATTGAAGGGTTGTCGTCGATCGAACAAGTGAATATGTATGGCCCTCCCGGAATCGAAGGCCGAACGCCTGTGGTGTTGTTCAATATCAAATCTGTGCCTGCCAGGCAGGTGTCCGACACGCTTGATCGGGAGTTCAACATCGCCACGCGTGCCGGCTCACACTGCGCTCCATTGGCTCACGAAGCACTGGGCAATGACGAAGATGGGGGAATCCGAGTGTCGCCTGGCCCGGCCACACGCATCGAAGACATTGATCAATTTCTTGCTGCTATCCAATCGATTGCGGCTGCGTCAATCGTCAAATCATAACAACCGACGAATTTGGCCTTTCGGGCGGCTTTGACAAATCCATTTCTTCTTTGAATCCTGTGAAATGTATGAACCCATCGGGGTGGATTGGCATAGAATTGAATGGTGCTGCTGGGCGGTCCAGTGGCATGAACTTGGGGCCGATATGGCATTCGACCGGATTGGGAAGGTTTGATGTGGCGAGTCGAGGAGCGTGTTAGCCTCGTAAAAAGTACGCAACTTTATATCTGCCGAACCGCAGTACGCACTCGCAGCCTGATTGGCTGTGGATTCACCGCTCGACGCCCGATAGGGCGGTGAATCACGATTTTCGGGCTGGCCAACACTTGGTGTCTCTTGGGGTGTTGGCGAGGAGGTTTCGAGTGGCTGGATCGAAGGACAGGGTGTCGTTGCCCGGTGCAAGATCGAGATCAAACCAACGACTACGCTCGTAGAAGTATCTTGCTGACAATCCCGGCACGGGGGTTCGATTCCCCCCGGCTCCATTATTTGGTTTCTTTTGCGGGGCTTGAAATAAGCCGCAAGGGTTGGAACGGGCGTGAGTTGCGCCCGTTTTTGCTGGATGGGTGGCATGCTTGCCATTTGGCGACTTCTGGTCCATTCGGGGGCTTTCGTGCAGCTTCTACTGCGCCATGCGCTGCGCGCTTGATTGCGCATATCCGCAGAGACCCGTGGTGCCTGCGTCATAATCCGCGGCCTTGTCGAGCAACTCATCGGGGACATCGTTGGCGTAATGCCTGCCTGAGATGGTGATGCTGTGGCCGATCCATTTGCTCACCGCGTACTGCGGGAAGAACATCGCCCATTCTTTTTCGCATGATTGACGCTGCGTTTGCCAGAGGCGTTTCCATGGCTCGACGCCTGCGCGTTTCCAGATCTGGCGGACGGGTCGGATCAGGGCGCCTTTGCCTCCGATGGTGACGAGGTGGTCTTCGCCGGGTTGGAGTGTATCAAATCGGTCTTGGAGCAGGGGCATGAGCTTGGGTGTGATGGGGACGATGCGTTGTTCGTGCCCGGCGTGGTGTTCGGTCTTTGGGCTTCGCACGGTGAGCCGACCACGGTCGAAATCGACATCGGCCCAGGTCAAAATATGCGACTCGCTGGGAATCCGAAGCCCGGCGTAGCGGGCCAAGCCAAAGAGCAGTCGCCACTCGGAATTCGGGCACGCATCGATGACCCGTTCGATCTCGTCAGGGGTGATGTACCTCGTATACCGGCTGGGTGTCGGGCCAGACTTGAGTTCGGTGAAGGCGGATTCATCGAGAATCTTTCTGCGGACGGCTTGGGCCATGATGGTCTTGGCGTTTCCAGAATGTGATTTGATGGTCGCTTCGCTGAGCCCGAGTTCTTTGAGGAATCGTCGCCAATCAGCAGCATCGGCGGGTGTGATGGATCGGATGGGTGTGTCATAATCAAAGAAAGCGAGGAGTTTGGTTTTGACCTGAGCGAGTTTGGTCAGACTCGATGGTTTGAGATCATCTGCTCGTTCGGCGAGGTATTCGTCGAGCCATTGGCCGAGGGTGGTGCGTTGGTTCTCGGGAATCAATCCCACGGCTTCGAGCTTCTCATAAAGGCGATCTTCGATGGTCTTGAGCCAGATCACGGTTTCATCGGTCGGGGCGTGGCCGTGGATGTTGGCCGAGACGAGATCCTCGACCTTGACCTTCACGGCCAATCCGTATCGCTTGTTCACCCGGCCGAGGGTGATGTGTCTGGGTTGACCGGCGATGCATCGGAAGGTGATGAATCGGCTGCCGGTTTTTCGGGTGGTCATGCTGGCCATGGGGTTGATCTCCTTTGAACAGTGAGGTCTTGGACTGGGCAAAGTTCAAGTGGATGGGGCGAGGAAAGAACGATCAGTTGGCGAACTTTTTCAGGTGTCCCCCGCGACTGACACTGACAGAACTGACACAACCCCCTTTCCTGGCCATACGGGCGACTTTGTGGCGATCTGGGCGGGGTTGTGTCAGAGGCGGCGTTTATCCCGAAAGTACAAACCGGCGCGTAGGCCGCCCGCCCTTTGGCCCTGGGGGCGAGGTGTCCCATTGGCCAAGGTCGGCCTCGACAAGTGCATCGAGTTCTGATTGTGCGTCGGCAGCTCGCTTGTGTGATCGGAGGCGTTGACACTGACGGACTGTCATTTGGCCATCGTGGCGTTCGATGAGTTCAACCAGTTGGCGGCGATCACGATCTTCATCTTCCTCGCCAAGCATCTGG
>JALSHW010000151.1 GCA_026982035.1 Phycisphaerales bacterium
AACCGAATCCATGTGGCCCGGGCGGTGGGGGATCGAGGTGGTGATACCAGGAGCAGCCGTTGGAGCCATCGTTGAACTGGATCATCCAGCATCAGAACTGGTTCCCGCTCACCTCTCCCGTTTTCATCGGCTCCGTACCGGAGACACCGAATACAGCGACGCTCAGGCGTTGGCCTTGGCGATGGGCATGGATGAACCCTACAAGTTCCAACCCGAAGGACCTGGGTGTTATTTGTTCGTTCATCAGCCGCCTTTGGATGAGCAGGTGGGTGATTCATCCAAAGATCATGAGCCGGATTTGGCGTTCAAGTTCATCAGTGCCCAGCGTGCTTTGGCATCGACGGGCCACAGGACCGAAGATCAGATCGAGTTGGAACGGACCTGGTTGACTTATCGCAGGCCTGTCAATGACAAGGAATCAATTGGTACGGTGGTGTTGCTTCCGGGAATGTTTGGGACTCCGGAGCCGGTGATCAATGGCGTCGAGAAATATCTGCGTGCCAAGGGGTGGTCGGTGTTGCGGATGTTGTCGCATCCATCCCGGTTTACCCAGCGGCGGCGGTTTGCCATCGTTGATGGCGAGGAAGCCAAAGTGGCGGGGCAGATTGCCCGGATGTTTGATACCCGGGCCGCCGAGGCGGCCTACGCGGCGTCGGCTTCGGTTCGATTTGTCCATGAGCGGTATTCTGACGAAGCCGACAAGCCGGTGGTTTTGCTGGGGATGTCTGGGGGGGCAATGGTGCTGCCGACGGTGTATGCGTTTGATCCGTCGTTGTACAACGCGGGGGTGTTGATCGCTGGGGGCGGGAATTTTTTGGAGATCAATATCCGATCGAACTATTCCAAATGGATCGACTCGATTGATCTCGATGGCGACCCAAGTGATCCAGAGATTCAAGAGCCCGACAAGGCCCAGTTGCAGGAGTTGGCGCGTTTGTATATGACCATGTCGAAGCTCGATTCATTGCATACTGCTGAGTTGATGCGTGGGGTGCCGATGTTGATGTTGCATGCCGGTTCAGACAAGGCCGTGCCTGCATCGACGGGTGATGCGTTGTATGAGGCGCTCGGCAAGCCGGAGCGGTGGGTGTACCCGGTTGGGCATGAGTTGATTTTTGCGGGCTTGCCGCTGCAAGTGCCCAAGATCGAGAGATGGATTCGCAGCCAGGTTGTGGATGTTGAAGAGTGATGGAGTTGGTTCGTTCAGTCGTTGAGTCGATACTCGACGAGCGGCTGGGCTGAGCCGAGTGGATTGGCTTGGTCGATGGTGAGGCCGATGAGTTGGCCGGGGCGCATCCACTGGACTTGCTGGGCTGTTGGTCCATCGGTCAGGACATCGACGGCTCGGCTGATGATCGGATTGTGGGAAATCACCGCCAAGATTGGGACTTGGGTTTGGGCTTGTGTTTGGACAATGACCTCCAGAATATCCGACACCGACCGATGGGCGGCGAGCCGGTCTTCGGATTGATGAGGCAGATCCAATGCGTCCCAGATCGGGGTGGCGGTTTGGGTGGTTCTTTGGTAGGGCGAAGCCAGAACGCTGGTGGGGGAGTGGTCGCCTTGCTGGGCAAGAAACCGGGCGATGGCGTTGGCTTGGGCGAGCCCCTTGGGGCTCAGGGTGCGGTCTGCGTCGCGCCCGGTGTCGGATTCTTCGTGGGCTTGGCCATGTCTGATGAGGTAGACGATCATGTGGTTGCTCCGGTGGAAAAGGCGGCCGATCCGATGGTGTATCCACCAAAGACCCCCAGCAGACCAAAGAGCAGCGAAGCGACGACATAGACGGCCGCGGCTCCGGGGCGTTGGTTCTGGATCAGTTCAAGTGTTTCCCAGCCGAAAGACGAGAAGGTGGTGAATCCGCCGAGGATGCCGACGATGAGGAAGAGCATGGCCGGGGATTGTTGACCATTTCCGCGCGAAATGACCCACGCCCAGGCCCCGCCGATGATGGCGCATCCGATGAGATTGACCATCAGTGTGGCCAAGGGATACATATTGAGCCAGTGGGTGGATTGGGGGGGTTCGAGGTCTTTGGGGGTCCAGTGGGCGATGAGTTGTCCGATGCCGTATCGGCCCATTGATCCGAGCCCGCCTCCGAGGAATACGAGTAGAAGTTTGAGCATGGGTGGGTCTCGCCTGTGGAATGGTCTTTGGAGTGTAGCGAAGGAATCGGGGCTGGGGGTTTGAAATTAAGTCCCTGGGGCTTTGGGGCCGGTGTCTGAGGCGTGGCGGTAGGCGGTGAGCATGCCGAGGATGGCGTAGATGATTGATGATGGAGCCAGCAATCCGTGCAGGGCGCCTTTGGTGTTGTGGTAGAGGAAGTTGGAGCGTGATTCGCCTTGGGCAAAGTGCCAGTTGATGACGGTGATCGGGAAGGAGACGGCGACAAAGACCAAGATCGTCAACGCGGCGACCACGACGCCGAGTGATTTGGAGCCGCCTCCGCTGGATTTGAACGCCAAGACGCCGATGACCGAGCCGCCGATCCAGACGAGTTGGTCAAGCCGAGGGCGGTAGTCGGGGAAGAGTTGTTTGAGGAGCCAGATCAAACCGAGCCAAAAAAATCCCCATAAGATGGCAACCCCAACAGCGGCCAAGGCCCCGCGTCCGGTCTGAGGCAAGATGCGAGCGGCCGGGGTCTGTCGAGATGGCGGCGACTCGGCTTTCGTTGGCCCAACCGGATGCAACGAGCGCAGTTGGGCGGTGGTCTCTGGTTCGGTATCGCTCGGTGTCCCAAGATTAATGGCTTGGCGGGTTGGTTGTTGGTAGGTGCCAAGAGAAGCGAGGTACTGGGTGATGGCGTTGGCGTGGGCGTCGGTGAAGTCGAGCCCGAGGGTTTGGAAACTTTCCTGGAGGTGCTGAATCGGGTTGCTGATGAGTTGTTCGTGGGTGATGAAACTGATGCGGCCTTCGTCGAGGGCTTGGGACTGGGCGATGGTGGCGTGCTCGATTTCAAGATATTCACGGACAATCCGGTCGCGCAGGACGGTCGGATCGAGCGGGTCTTGGAGCAGGTGCGACGACAGGGCGTGGTGCATCTGCATATTGGATTCGATGACTTTGATTGGATCGCGTGAGACATGGAGGAACCGGACGCGATGGCCAAAGACTTTGGTCAGTTCGGTGATGTGGGCGCCGTGGCTGGGGGTTTTGAGGAGGAGGAGTTTGTCTTGGTTTCTTCGTGTGACTTTCCATGCGAACCCGGCGACGGTCTTCCGCCAGCG
>JALSHW010000152.1 GCA_026982035.1 Phycisphaerales bacterium
CATCACCAATCGAAAACGCCACATCATGCTCGCGCATCATCAAACAAATCTCATCCCACATCGTGTACATAATATTCTCTTCATTATGCACCAGCATCCACTTAGCCAGCAGCGAACCTCCACGCGACACAATCCCGATCACCCGCTCCTTCACATATTTGAGATGCGCCCGCTTGATCCCCGCATGAATCGTAAAGTAATCCACCCCCTGGGCCGCCTGCTTGTGCAGCGTCTCCATAATCAAATCATGATCCAAATCCTCGATCTTCTTGCCAAGAATCATCGAATAAATCGGCACCGTCCCAATCGGCACCGTTGAGTTCTCAATAATCGCCTCCCGACACGCATCCAAATCCCCACCCGTCGACAAATCCATCACCGTATCAGCCCCCCACCGCTCGGCCCACTGCAATTTTTCGACTTCCTGCTCCATCCCCGATGAAATCGGACTCGCCCCCATATTCGCATTCACCTTCGTCTTCGACGCCCGCCCAATCGCCATCGGATCAAGGTTCTTGGCAAGGTGCGCTTTGTTGGCCGGGATAATCAATCGCCCCGCCGCGATCTCATCCCGAATCTGCATCGCCGACAAATGCGGCTCCCGCTCGGCCACCCGCTCCATCTCCGCCGTGATGATCCCCAACCGAGCCGACTCCATCTGCGTAATTGGCGAGAACCCTTCAGTCGTGACGACCCGCCGTGTCACTCCAAGAGCATCAACAAAGGTATACACATTCGAAGGCGTCTCATCGCCCGCATCACACGCATTGTCAACAATCTCCACCGACCACCCATCAGGCAAAAAATCCCACGCCGTCTTCTTCGACGGCGCCGGCATCCCAGGCGTATCAGGCGAAGAAAACGAATACGCCCCCCCAATGTCCGCCTTATGCGCAAACGACCCAGGCGTCGGCGCGGATGCATCCGACCCCGGATCAAACGCCCCATGCACCGGCAGCACAAAATCCATCCCATCAATCGCAGGCCCACTCTGCACCGTCCGAAACGCCGCCTTCATCTCCGCTGCTGATTTATACTTGTCTGCATACCGCGTCGTCAACGCCACGGCCTTACCCGCCGGCGAAGTAATCGAAAGGTGGTCAGGCGTAGTCTTTGGATAAGTGGTCTGTTGACGAGTGGTCATGAAAAAACTCCCAGGCGGTTCTCAGCAAGCAGCACCAAAGGAGCAAACGCGACAGTCCAAACAAATCGACCACCTGCATTCCCTCCGCCGGTGCAAGCCGGATCAGGTTCAACGGGTCCATCTCAGCGAGTCATCAAACCCGCGCCCCGAGCAGCCCCCCATTGTAGCAAGATTCTTTAGTCGTCGAGAGCTTTGAACTCATCAATTGAATCCCGAAACTCAGACCAAGCAAGAGCATGGCTTGGCGCTGATTCAAGCGGAAGAACATTGATTTCACCAATTCTTTCAATGACATCCAACTCGCCAATTGTCATATCAAGCAAAATAAACGATGGCCCGTCTGGATTGTAGTCTTCAGGATCCGACCTCCAATGTGCGTAAATAATGACATCCACCCTAGATTCATTCGGGATAGCGATATAACGAACTCGTTCCGGATCAATCTCTAACTGATCATACCTAAATCCAATTGACTCAAAAGATTTTTTACGAGGCCGAAACCTTGTCACTGTCCAATGCGAACTTGCAGGAGCTGCATCACAAAGAATATTCACAACATCCACAAGCGATGCAATCCCATCAGCACTTACAATCAGCTCACGCGGCCGTTGGCCCGCTGGACCAATCTCAATAACAATGCCAGAATCAACCCGCTGAATCTGTTGGCCTACAGCATCAATAAACTCTCGGCCAGGCATCACCAATAGCTTGTCGCTGTTTTTGAAAAACCATTTCCAAAACTCCACTTCTTTGCTAGACACTTGAAAAACCATGGCCTCTCCATCTTCTATTGAACTTGCTATTGATAAATGCTGTCGATAAAACCGAACCAGACTCTTGCGTGCATCACCGCTCCGCTGCAACAACGAGTTGTGATCCCCATCAGCGATAGTCAACAACTCAACATCAATCCCATGCTCCTTGGCCGAATCCACCAACAAACCCGCATGCCTCGGATCAACCACCCCGTCCTCAAGCCCATGCATCACCAACAAAGGCGTGTCCCCAAGCTCCGCCACCGAATCCACCCCATCAACCCCCGACCGAAACAACAACCCCCCAAGCACCGGCACCGCATCCGATGCAATTCCTTGCCACGATGAAAACGCCGACACCGTCGCCACCGCTCCAACACGAGAATCATCGGCCGCCACCCGCAACCCAAACGCTCCCCCAAGACTCACCCCCAACACCCCAACCCGCTCCGGATCAACATCAGGCCTGGCCAACAACGCATCAAGAGCCGCCTGCGTATCAACCACCAACCGATCCCGATTCAATCCCCCCCGATCATCCGACCGCCCATACCCCCGGTAATCAAAGACCAACACATGAAAACCTTCATAGGTCAAAAACCTCGAAAACGATTCATGACTCGAAACATTCCCCGCGTTCCCGTGCACATGCAAAATCGCCGGCGCAACACCATCAACTCCAATCCCCTTGGCCGGCATAAACCAACCATGCAACTTCAACCCATCAGCCGTCTCAAACCACACATCCTCATACCCCTCAGGCGTCACAAACGCCTGAGGCGACGGAAAATACGCCAACCGCTCAGCACACCCACTCATCCGCACAACACCAACCCCAACAAGCAAAACAATCACACTCCACCGAACCGTCCGGAAGACCTGCCAAAAAAAACTTCGCTGTGTCTTACTTTCTCTATTCATCATCGATCAAAATCCACTCCACCAAATCAACATCTCCGAAACTGCCCAATCAACGCCCCCACCGCCCCCTTGGCCTCCCCCTCAGGCACCGGCGATCCATTATAACTCGCCAACCCAGACTTACAAATCATCAACAACCACGCCGCCTGATTCAAATCCAAACCATCACGAAGTTCCCCACTCCGCTTGATCCGACCCAACGCCTCAAAAAAAGCCGCCTGAAAACGATCCCGCGCCACCTCCACCCGCTTGCGTGCCTCTTCATCCACATCCGCAAGCGAAACCGCCGCCCGTTGCATCATGCAACAAGGCGAACACTCACCGCAATGCTGCGCCTCAATCATCGACCAAAAAACCCCCTCCAAATCCGCCAACGAATCAATCCCATCAATCCGCTCCAC
>JALSHW010000153.1 GCA_026982035.1 Phycisphaerales bacterium
GGTGGTGGTGTGCTGGGCAAAATGAGACCGATTTGTCGGCAATTTGTTTTTTTACTGGTTTTTGCTTGATTAGGGGGGGGATTTCCACTAGTGTGAGGGGTAGAGAGAGGTCGGTGATGTATCGGCCTGTGAAAGAACGAGAGAGATGATCGATTCAAGTTGCTTGGGGTTTGGCTGATTTATTTTGGCTGGGTACAGGTGCGGAACGGTTTGCTTCTTTCAAAATGGACACTGAAAGAAAGAGAGAATAGAAATGAACATGAATGTACTCGCAGTTGTTGCTGCTACAGGTTTGGCAAGCGTTGCTTCGGCACAGGTCCTTCTTGAGTTTGATTTGTCGGTCACCGATCAAATCACCATCACTTCGACCGGTGGACTTTCTGCTGCATCGGCATCGGCTAGCAACTTTACTGGCTTCCTTTTGGCCGATTTTTTCAACGATTCGTCGTTTAGCTCAGGTACTGGATCAGGTACTGGTGATTTGACCACTTTCTCCAATCCATCTGATGGTTCACCATCGCTCTTCAGCAACGCCACCAGCTTTGGCCTCAATATATGGTCATTCTCAACAGATTCACCTGTTGATGTCACCGCTGGTTCACAGGCATTTACCGGTTCGGCAACATGGACTGTTGGTGCTGCCGAGTACGCCGCGATGCTTGCTGGCAATACCAGTGGCGATATTTACTTCGGTGCTGATACTGATGATGACATCGCTGCCGGTGCTGTATTTATTGGCACCTACCGCGTTGTTCCAGCCCCAAGTGCGTTGGCACTTCTCGGGCTTGGTGGCATCGTCGCTGGGCGTCGTCGTCGCTAATATATCGACTTCGATTGAGATCAAACATGAAGCGGCCGGGAGTGATCTTGGCCGTTTTTTATTTTTATTGGTGAGTGCAAGACATGGGTTGTCGAAGGCACCCCCCAAGTCAAGCCGTGGCGCCAAGGAGAAGAGAAGACCCTATTGGGCCGAACCCCCCAAGACGGCGAGTAGGGGCACCCAGATTGGAGAAGATCACAGGCGGGACGCCTGTGCCACGGGTTTTTGTGTTTGTCAATCTTTTAAGAGGCGTTCGAGGTAGTGGATGTCGATGCCGCCGTTTTTGAAGTCGGAGTTTTGCATGAGTTGGGCGTGGAGGGGGATGGTTGTTTTGATGGGGCCGACTTCGTATTCGTTGAGGGCGCGGAGGGCTCGGGTGATGGCGGCTTCTCTGGTTTCGGCGTGGACGATGAGTTTGCCGATCATGGAGTCGTAGTTTGGGGGGACTCGGTAGCCGGCGCTGACATGGGTATCGATGCGGATGCCGAGGCCTCCGGGGGCTCGGTAGGTTTCGATGAGGCCTGCTGATGGGCGGAAGTCTTTGGTGTGGTCTTCGGCGTTGATTCGGCACTCGATGGCGTGGCCTTGGACTTGGATGTCTTTTTGTTTGTAGGGTATTTCTTCACCTGCGGCGACTTGGATGGACATTTTGACGATGTCGATGCCTGTGATGGCTTCGGTGATGGGGTGTTCGACTTGGACTCTGGTGTTGACTTCGAGCATGTAGAAGTTTTGTTCTTCGTCCATGAGGAATTCGACGGTGGCGGCGCCGGAGTAGTCTGCGGATTTGATGAGTTTGGCGGCTGCTTGGCAGACTTTTTCGATTTTTTTGCGTTCAACGCCTGGGGCGGGTGCTTCTTCGATGATTTTTTGGTGTCGGCGTTGCATGGAGCAGTCGCGTTCGTAGAGGTGGATGGCGTTGCCGTGTTTGTCGCCGATGGTTTGGATTTCTACATGGCGGGCGTGTTCGAGGAATTTTTCGACGAAGACGCCGCCGTTTCCGAATGCGGCGAGTGCTTCTTGTTGTGCTTTGGAGACATTTGCTCTGAGGGATGCTTCGTTTCGGCAGATGCGCATGCCTCGGCCTCCGCCTCCTGCGGATGCTTTGATGATGACGGGGTAGCCGATTTCTGCGGCGACTTTGACGGCTTCGTCGAGTTCTTCGATTTCGCCTTCGGTGCCTGGGAAGACGGGTACTTTGGCGGCTCTTGCGTAATGTTTTGCTTGGATTTTATCGCCGAGTTTTCCCATGGCTTCTGGGGAGGGGCCGATGAATTCTATTTTACATTCTCGGCAGATTTCGGAGAAGTCTGCTCGTTCTGAGAGGAATCCGTAGCCGGGGTGGATGGCGTCGACATCGGGGATTTCTGCTGCGGAGATGATGCGTGGGATGTTGAGGTAGGAGTTTTTTGCGGGTCCTGGGCCGATGCAGATTTTTTCGTCTGCTTGATTGAGGTAGGGTGCGTCTTTGTCTGCTGTGGAGTAGACGCAGACGGTTTCGATGTCGAGTTCTTTGCAGGCGCGGATGATTCTGAGTGCGATTTCGCCACGGTTTGCGATGAGGACTCTTTGGAACATGGGGGGGTCTCTTTGGTCTCGAACAGAACAACATGCAGAACAACAGGTACGCCACCTTGGACAGGTGTTTAACTTTGGGGGGTTAGTTTGGTTTGATCATGAAGAGGGGTTGGCCGAATTCTACGGCGTCGCCGTCTTTGACGCAGATTTTGGCGATGGTGCCTGATTGTTCTGCTTTGATTTCGTTGAACACTTTCATGGCTTCGATGAGGCAGATGACGGAGTCTGGTTCGACTTGGTCGCCTGTGTTTGCAAAGAGTGGGGAGTCTGGGTTTGGTTTTGCGTAGTAGGTGCCGACCATTGGGGATTCGATGGGGACGAGTCCTGCGTCGGAGTCTGGGGGGGTGTCTGTTGTTGTATTTTTTGTGGTTGTTGTTTCGGTGGTGGTTGTTGGGGCGGTGGCGGCCGCGGCGGTTGGTGGGTTTTGGTAGACGACTGGTTGGTTGTCATCACCTCTTTTGATGGTGACGGTTTCGGATTGGTCTCGGAGGTCGAGTTCTGAGAGTTCGTTTTCGACCATGAGTTTGACGAGTTCTTTGAGTTTGCGGATGTCGATCATGTTGTGTTGTCCGTATCGCGGCGAGTGGTTTCGTGCGGTTTGTGATGCTTTGGGGGTGGGGGGAGTTCCCTGCGAGTCCCTTGGCTTTGGGACGATTGTATCCGATTGGGGGTGTTGGTGCGAACTTTGGTGATTGTGTTCTGTAATTACTTGATGGTGTTGGGGTGGTTGGGGTTGGGTGGTGGTAGCATGTTGGGATGGGATATCGATCATGGCAACTTGGTTTGGGTGGATGGGTTGTTGTTGGGGG
>JALSHW010000154.1 GCA_026982035.1 Phycisphaerales bacterium
GAGGGAGAGCATAGACCCTAACTTCTCAAGGTCAAACCACAAGACTCAACTTCGGGGTCAATTTCTCCACCTTTTGATGATAATTTTCCTTTCACCTCAATCTCCGAGCCGCCCTTGCGCTCACCCCCAGCCATCGCCACGCTCGCACCCCAAATCTCAACCTGATTATCACCCGAAATTCCCCGAATTGCCCGCCTCAACACTCGGCAACCCTCCGTCAGCGTCGCCCCCGTCGTCCAAACATCATCAAGCACCACAATTGCTCTCAGCTCCGATTTCAACCCCTTTGCGAGCCCTTTCTGGACCGATCCAGGCACAAAAAACGCCCCACGCATGTTCTTGATCCGATCCGTCGCACTCAATCCAATCTGCTCAGCCCGATTCCGCGCCCTGATCCATCGAGCCACTCCAACCCCGCTCGAGGCCGACACCCCCCGCGCCAACACCAAAGTATGATCCACCCCCCTCCGAATCCGCCTCCGATGTGTCATCGGAATCGGCACAACCACCACCTCCGATGGTTTGAGCCCCATCGCCTCGATCCGTTGGCCAATTTCAACCCCAAACGCTTTGCCAATCTGCATCCCACTCAATCGCCACCGTCGAAACTTCAGATCAAGCACCGCATCACGGACAATCCCCTCATAGGCCCCAAGCCGCATCGCCCGATCCCAAGGCAACTTCACATTCCGACAAGTCGCACACCCATCCCCATCCGTCTCAAACTCTCCAACCGACCCCGCACACCGCCAGCACACGCAGGTTTGATCTTCAGGTTCCCAATCAACCCGCTTGGCAGCCACCGAAAACGAAACCCCCTCCCGCCCAAGCAACTCGGTTTCCACACTCTCAAGAATCGCCCCAAACCCAATCATCGGCTCTGACTACCCAATCGCTCACGCACCAACTTGGCACGCGACACCCGACGATCCGCCTGCGACAACTCCACCCCCAACGCCCGCTGCAAATGCCCCGGCTGAATCAAAAGCAACAACGAATGCACCGTCTGGAGCGTCACCTCAGGAATCACCTTGCACACCACACCCAATCGCACCAACCCAAGATGCTCCAACGCCTCATCGGGCTTGAGCAACCGTGCCGCTCGCAAAATCCCCAACGAACGAAACACCTTGTCCTCAAGGACCAGTGGACTCTCGGTCATCAACTGCGCCCGGGCGTGCTGCTCATACCGCACAATATTGGGCACGATCTCCCCCTCAATCTCCCGCAACAGCATCTCATCACTCCGCCCAAGAGTCACCTGATTGGAAATCTGATAAAACTCCCCAGCCGCCTGCGATCCTTCGCCATACAACCCCCGCACCGCAAGCCCCATATCACTGGCCGCGTTCCGCACCTTCTCCAATTCCCCCGTCATCTTGAGTGCAGGCAGATGCACCATCACCGACAGCCGCAATCCCGTCCCCACATTGGTTGGACACGCCGTCAGATACCCAAACTGCGGATGGAACGCATAATCCACAATCTCTTCGATCCCATCATCAAACCGATTGATCTCATTGAGGCACGCTTCCAAGGCAAGCCCCGACCGAATCGCCTGAACCCGCAGATGATCCTCTTCATTGACCAAAATACTGATCCGTTCATCCGGCTCAATGATCGCCACACCTCGCGGGCAATCACCCCCGCCTTGACCATTGGCATATCGACCACGAGCATGTTGCCGGGACATCAGTTGCCGTTCAACCAGCAGCCGTCGATCCATCGGCTCAGAGTTTCGCAGATCAAACCATCGGATCGTCGTGCCCGAATCCCGATCAAGCGATTCGATGCACCGTCGACAGATTTCCATGATTTGCGATCGGTCCGCCGATGACGCTGCAGGCGGAAACGGGAATCCCGCAAGGTTTCTCGCCGCCCGTGCCCGCGAGGACATCACCACATCGCTCATTTCCCCAGTCCCCTTGAGCCACTCGGTCATGCCCGTTTGGACAGGCCCACCCAGAACCATGCTGTCTTGGTCGTTGCTTTGGCTTTGAATCGAGATGTGCGGGACCGCGCGTTTCTTCCCGGATCGCTCGGGGAGTTCAGGGGCTTGTCCGGAAGTGTCAGATGAGTCATTGGCCTGCATGCGTGTCGTCGCCTGTTCAGGAATCAAGATTCAAAAATCAGGATTCAAATGGAATCATATCGGGTCAAAACACAATGCACAATCTCAAGGCCTCACAAGAACCGCCGCATACACACCCGCCTCGTCACGATGTCTCTTTGAGTGCAGGAGCCGTCAATGTGGTGTGCGTTTCAATTTGTGAACCCATCTGAGAAGTCGGCAACGACGCCAGCCGGGTCATTTCATCGCGGAGCATCGCCGCTTGCTCATAATCCTCATGATCCACCGCATGATTCAGTTTCTCTCGCACCTGGGCCAATCGCCGCTCTCGCTCAGAGGCCCCCCCGATCAGCGATTCAATCTCCCTCCCATCCTCAGCCCCCAAATTCGCAAGCGCCCGCCGAGGCACCTTGCCGATGTGCTGCTCACCCCCATCATGGGCCCGAGCAATCAAAGGCGAGAGCCGTTTGTGAAAACTCGAATAACACGCAGGACATCCAAGCAGTCCCGAATCCTTGAACTTCGCAAAAGTCGTCGAGCATGTCGGACAAGGCGGCGTCGATCCAGGACGAGAAAGCCGAGCCGCCGGTGTGTCCTGCTTCCCAACCGTCGGGATCGATAAGTTCTTTCCAGATATGTAGTTGGAGATCAGTTGAGAGATCGGCATATGCGGATCAGTCGACACCCCCATCTTGGAGGCGCACTGTTCACACAGGTGCCTTTCGACCTTCTGTCCATGCTGAATGATCACCTCGTGGATCAATGCAGGCCTTTGCTTACATTCACAGAGCATTCCATGCCCTCCCTGGTATGTATTGCCAATCGGGGAGATCAGCAGATCGTGTGCGGTCCATCGTAGGAGACCCCGATTGTACTACAAATCTTCCCAAAACAAAAGAACCCACACGCAAGGTGTGGGTAAAGAGTGGATATTTTTCTAAAAATCAGCCCTCAAGGGCCAATTTTTGCTGTCGGGTGTACCCAAATTTCCGCTTCAGCGGCTTGGTCACCATCCCCGCCTTGATCGCCTGAGCCGAAACATAGACCCGCTTAGACCGCTTGGTACCCTTGGCATCGGTCAACTCAACATTGATCTTTTGCAGGTTGGGCTTGAAGGTTCGGCG
>JALSHW010000155.1 GCA_026982035.1 Phycisphaerales bacterium
GTCAAGGGATTGGCTGCGTTGTCGGGCAACGAGCGTTTTGCGTATGACGCGTATCGGCGGTTGATCAATATGTTTGGTGATGTGGTGATGGGCGTGGGGCATCATTACTTTGAGCAGGCCTTTGATGTGATTAAGGCGCGGTACGATGCAGCCGAGGATACGGATGTGCCTGCGGAGGGTTTGAAGGAGCTTTGTGAGTCGTACAAGGCGGTGTACCAGATGCATGTGGGGAAGAAGTTTCCGCAGGATCCGATGGTACAGTTGAAGTCTGCCGTTGAGGCGGTGTTTGGATCGTGGATGGCGGATAAGGCGATTTCGTATCGCCGGATTGAGGGGATGAGCGGGCTCAATGGGACGGCTGTGAATGTGCAGACGATGGTGTTTGGGAATATGGGGGAGGATTGTGGGACGGGGGTTGCGTTTACTCGGAATCCGTCTACGGGTGAGAACAAGTTTTTTGGTGAGTTTTTGATTAATGCTCAGGGGGAGGATGTGGTTGCGGGGATTCGGACACCAACGCCTGTGTCGGAGATGTCGAAATGGGATAAGAAGTCGTATGACCAGTTGATCAAGATCAAGGGTATTCTTGAGAATCATTATCGTGATGTGCAGGATATTGAGTTTACGATTGAAGCCGGGAAGTTGTGGATGTTGCAGACGCGGAGTGGGAAGCGGACGGGGATGGCTGCGGTGAAGATTGCGTGTGACATGGTGCGTGAGAAGTTGATCACGGAAACCGAAGCGTTGTTGTCGATTCCTGCGGGCGATTTGACGCAGTTGTTGTTGCCTTACTTTGATCCTGCAGCCAAGGTTCGGAATAGGTCGTTGACGGTTGGGTTGCCGGCGTCTCCGGGGGCTTCTGTGGGGCATCCTGCGTTTACGGCTGATGAGGCCGTGGAGCGGGCGGGCAGGGGTGAGAAGGTGATTCTTGTTCGGAAGGAGACGAGTCCTGAGGATGTTGATGGGATGCACAGTGCTGTGGGTATTTTGACGAGTACTGGTGGGATGACATCACATGCTGCTGTGGTGGCGCGAGGTTGGGGGAAGTGTTGTGTTGCGGGTGCCGGTGGGGTGGAGATTAATCAGGGTAAGGGGGTGTTTACGGTTGATGGGAAGACTTTTGGTCGGGGTGATTTGATATCGATTGATGGGACGACTGGCGAGATTTTTGCTGGTTCGTTGCCGACGATTGAGCCCGATGGGATTACGGGTGATTTTGCCAAGATTATGCGTTGGTCGGACAAGTATCGGAAGTTGGGGATTCGGACGAATGCGGATTCACCTGAGGATGCTGGGCGGGCTCGTGAGTTTGGGGCTCAGGGGATTGGGCTGACGCGGACTGAGCATATGTTCTTTGAGGGGGATCGGATTGTGGCGATGCGGGAGATGATTCTTGCGGAGAACTCGGTTGATCGAGAGAATGCACTTGCCAAGTTGTTGCCGTTCCAGCGGGAGGATTTTGTTGGGATTTTTACGGCGATGAAGGGGTTGCCTGTGACGATCCGGTTGTTGGATCCGCCATTGCATGAGTTTTTGCCTCATGAGCAGGAGGCGATTCAGCGGGTGGCGGAGAATCAGGGGGTTTCGGTGGATGCGGTGCGGCGTCGGGTTTCGATGTTGCATGAGTCGAACCCGATGATGGGGCATCGAGGGTGTCGATTGGCGATTACCTATCCTGAGATTTTATCGATGCAGGTTCGGGCGATTGTTGAGGCGGCGATGGCGTGTAGTGATAAGAAGATTAAGGCGCGTCCTGAGATTATGATTCCGTTGGTGGGGACGCATCAGGAACTTGCGATTTTGCGTGAGCAGGCCGAGCGGGTGATTGTTGAGGTGAAGAGGGAACATGGGTTTACGAAGAAGCTTGATATTCTGATTGGGACGATGATTGAGATTCCTCGTGCGGCACTCACGGCTGATGAGATTGCTGAACATGCGGACTTCTTTAGCTTTGGGACCAATGACCTGACGCAGTTGGCGTTTGGGTATTCACGGGATGATATTAATACTTTCTTGCCTGATTATGTTGAGCGCGAGATTCTGCCTGAGGATCCGTTCCAGAGTTTGGATCAGACGGGGGTTGGGCAGTTGGTGGAGATGGGGATCGCCAAGGGTCGGATGGCCAAGCCCGGTTTGAAGATTGGGATTTGTGGCGAGCATGGGGGGGATCCCAAGTCGGTGCAGTATTGTCATCGGGTGGGTCTTGATTATGTGAGTTGTTCGCCGTTTCGGGTGCCGATTGCGCGGTTGGCGGCGGCTCAGGCGGCGATTATGGATGGGTGATTGAAGACACTACTGCGCATAAGAATGCGAGTAGTGGCACCCGGAGAAGATTTTTAGAAAGCCCGGCTTTGGTCGGGTTTTTTTGTTAGAGTGTTTATACAAAGGAAATGACGATGGCGCGGAAATCGATCTTTGAGTTGGATTTGGTTCGGATTGCTCGATGGCATCGGAGGTGTTCGTTGTTGTTGGTGGCGATGATTTTGGTGTGGGTTGGGATGATTTTGATGATGGTCAACTCGGTGGCGCTACCTGCGGTGGTGGAGTTTGGGATCAGTGTGTTCTTTTTTGTGAGTGTGGTGGTGTCGGTGTGGTTTGTGGTGATGCAGCAGATTTCGATGGGGGGGAATGTGGTGTCGGTGATTTTGTATGGGTTGTTGGCGGTGGTGATGTCGGTGTTTGCATTGGTGGTAGTTGCGTCGACCGGGGGAACAATTTTGAGATTGGCGGGGGTGAAGACTGGTTTTGCGGGGGTGTCGCGGGATGAGATGGATAAGTTGAGGCCTGGGCATTGTCGGGGGTGTGGGTACAGCCGGGAGGGGTTGGAGTTGTTGCAGGAGTGTCCGGAGTGTGAGCGGGTGCCTCAGGTGATTTGAAGACCCGACGCGCCGAAGCGACGGGTCGGGGCACCCTTGTGATTTGGTGAGTTATTATTTGAGGGCTTTGGTGATGGCGGCTTTGGTTTCTTCGATGAGTTTTTGGGTGTCTCGGTCGTCGGTGAGGTGGGCGTTGTAGATGATTTGGTTTTGGTCGTCGATGACGATGATGGTGGGGTAGATGCGGACTTTGAAGAGTTGGGTTAGGGTTTGTGGGGGGTTGATGGCGAGTTGGTGGGCGTAGGTGTTTCTTTGGTGGGTTTGGGTGATTGAGTTTGGGTCGGATTCTCGGATGGCGATGCCAAACACATCGACTG
>JALSHW010000156.1 GCA_026982035.1 Phycisphaerales bacterium
CGAGATGGTCAAATACGCATCGAACAACTTCTTGGCGACCAAAATCTCATTCATCAACGAGATGGCCAATCTGTGTGAGGCCTACGGCGCCAACATCAACCGCGTCCGCGAAGGCATGTGTTCAGATTCCCGCATTGGACACCAATTCCTGTATCCAGGGCTTGGCTACGGCGGCTCGTGTTTCCCCAAAGACACCCTCGCGTGCATCATGATGGGCGATCAATCCGGCGTCACCATGCAGGTTTCCAACGCCGTCCATGGCACCAACGAACGCCAACGCAACCTCTTCTTCAACAAAATCCTCAAACACTTCGGCGGCGAAATGGGTCTCCAAGGCAAGAAAATCGGCTTCTGGGGACTGGCATTCAAGCCCCGCACCGATGACATCCGCAAAGCACCGGCTTTGACCCTGGTTCGCAAAGCCCTTGGCTATGGCGTCACCTGCACCGGATACGACCCCGTCGCTGCGGGCAATGTCTCCAAGGAATTGGGCGACACCATCACGATCCACGAGGACATGTACGAATGTGCCCGCGATTGTGACGCTCTGGTGATCTCGACGGATTGGCCTGAGTTTAAGAGTCCGGACTTTGAGAAACTTGCCAGTGTGATGAAGGGCAAGGTGATCTTTGATGGTCGCAACTTGTACCGTCGTCAGCATCTTGGTGATCTTGGGTTCCACTACTATTCGGTTGGCCGAACCCCTGTGACACCGTCCTGATCGGCAGATACAAAGCCCAGCATCCAAATCCAAAAAAAAGACGGGGGACCCGTTGGTACGGATCACCCCGTCGAGGGAAAGAGCTGGTTTGAAAAAACTGGTTTGAATCAGAATCAGCCGCGACGACGACGCGCCACGCCCAACAATCCGAGGCCAAGGATAGCCATTCCACCCGGCGATGGCACGATGGTAAAATTATCCAAATCAACATCCACAAGCAATGGCGTCATCAAACCGTCGGGGCGGAAGGTTGCGACTTGGAGATTGCCCACTTGCTGCATCACGGCATCAAACGCGGCCTGAGACGGCGGCCCCTCAATGGTCACCAACGGATTGGAAAAACTCAGATCAAAGGTCAAGGTCATCCACTGTCCCGAAGCGACCAACCCTCCGGTCTGGACTGCAAAAGCAGGGAAATTTCCCGACCCGGCGACACGGAGCGAGATGTCCAGATCAATCCCCGCATTGTGCCGAATATCAAACGAGACGGTGGTGATTCCGCTGGTCAGGTAGTTGCCGACGAAGGCGTCGTTTGATGAATCCTGGTCGTCTTGGCCGCGAAGGAGCGCAAGTCCGAAGGGGCCTGCGGTGTTGAGGTCGGTGGTGCTGGTGACATACGCGCTGCCATCGAGCCCGCCCGTTGCGTTCCAAGCCAACGGAGCAAACGACCCGGCGACCCAGTTGCTGGAGCCAGTTTCAAAGTCTTCGGTAAATGGAACGACAGAGGCCGATGCAGTCAAGGGCGCTGCGGCGAGTGTGATGAACATGGGTACGAATTGCATGGTGTTCTCCTCGTGTGCAGGGGGAATCCCTGCATGGTGTATGAGTCAGTTCGATGAGTATTCCGACAGGAAGCCGGAGACATCGAGGAAGTTGAAATTACAGTCGCCGTTGATGTCTGCTGCTGGATCCGCATTGCCAAAGTCGGCCAGGAACTCGGAGACATCAAGGAAGTTCTTGAATCCATCGCCGTTGTAATCGCCCGCTGAACCTACACGGACACGAATATCGAGCGTCGGTGCGTAGCCGAGAATCGGCGAGAGTGGATTCTCACGGCTGAACCAGATGGGATAGACCACGCCACCACCGCCATCGGGGCTCCCGCTGGCGGCTTGGAGCGACGAGATCGAGAAACGGATTTGACCCAAGTCCAGCATCCTTGCCAGTTCCAGATGTTCGCCGAGTTGGCAGGGGGTGAATGTGAAACTGAAAGTCGTTTCTGCGGGAACCAGATCGCCTGGATTGACGGCGTTGGTCTGCCCAATCGCCAATGGCACCGCATCAAACTGTTCCTTGAGGTTGTTGGAGATGTCGGTGGCGACGCCTTGATCATCGAAGATCGCGGCAAACGCGCTCCGCATCCCCTGGGCTGGGAAGACATCAGCAACGAATCCAAATGGGCTGGTTTCGTGGTAGGTCGTTTGGTCGAGCCCGTCGCGGTATCCGGTGAGCCAGAGATTCAGTGGGCGTCCGGCATCGGTGTCGAACGGTTCACCGAGGAGGCCATAGGTGTCGAAGGTGTCGTGGGTCGGGTCATAACGGAAGTCGTTGTGGTTGGAGACGGTCATGGTGATGGTGGCACTCAGGACTTGATACTCTTCAGTTCCGAGTCCTGAAGCGATGTCGCCAGCGGTATCGAATCCGAGCAAAACCTGCGCATCGTGATCGTCAAATCCGGGTTGTTCGAGGGCACCAAATGAAGTCATCTCAAAGCGTGTACCTGGTGCTCCGTTGAACGGGTAATTCCATCGATCCAGCGTTGGGGTGTCGTAGGAGATTTCCAACACTTGGGCGTGTCCGGTGCAGGCAACGCCGGTGAGGAGCAGTGCGGGAATGAGTCGCGGAATTGATTTGGTGTTCATCGTCGTCTCTTTTTCTTGTCTGATAGGTTCTATGGCTGTCTAAAGGATAATATGGTGCGAAATGTCCGGTTTGCCAGCAGTGGGGCTTGCCTTACGGGATTTACATGTGAATCATTGAGAGTCGTTCTCAGTTTCTCAAGTTTTTATCGTCCAAATTGAGAAGAAGTCTCAATAAGGAATAAGAATCCCCCCTGAGGGACCGAGAACAGGGTATTGAGTTTCAACCGGAGGCCACGCCATGACCACTTCATCACACCAACGACGCGCCTTTACGCTCATCGAACTGCTGGTGGTGATTGCAATCATTGCGCTGCTCATCGGCGTGCTGTTGCCTGCATTGGGCTCGGCTCGTGAGAGTGCAAAAACAGTCCGCGAGCAGGCCGGGATGTCGCAATTGTTGATGGCCTACCAAATGTACGCCGACGATCATCGCGGACGATTGCTCACCGGCTACCTCTCTGACACCCAATGGCAAACCATGGAACGCGCCAACACCGTTCCCAAAGACCTCGGTGGCAACTCGGTCGGCGCGATTGCAGGCAAACGCTATCCTTGGCGATTGATCCCGTATCTCGATTATCAGTTTGAAGGCATCTACATGG
>JALSHW010000157.1 GCA_026982035.1 Phycisphaerales bacterium
TGTGTATCAATCGAGGCCCTTCTGGAGAATCGCCTATGTGTGGCATCGTCGCCTACATCGGAAACAAACCCGCCCAGCCCCTCCTTCTCGAAGGGCTCAAACGACTCGAATACCGCGGCTACGACTCCGCAGGCATGGCCGCCATCAATGGCACTGGGCTCCAAATCGCCAAAACCGTCGGCAGGGTCGCCAATCTCGAAGCCGAACTCGAATCCACCGGAGGCATCGAGGGCTCCATCGGCATCGCCCACACCCGTTGGGCAACCCATGGCTCAGTCAATAAAACCAACGCCCACCCACACCGCGACCACAACCACGGCATCTCCCTGGTCCACAACGGCATCATCGAAAACTACGCCTCGATCCGCACACTCCTCGAAGAAAAAGGACACCAGTTCCACACCGAAACCGACACCGAAGTCCTCGGCATCCTCATCTCCCACTTCTACGACCTCGCTGCTGGCATGGATCTGGAAAAATCAGTCCAAGCCGCATTGAGAGAAATCCGTGGCGCCTACGCCATCGCCGTCATCTGCCAGGAAGAACCCGATGTCATGGTCTGTGCCCGCAAGGGTTCGCCACTTCTGGTCGGCATCGGCAACGGCGAATACATCGTCGCCTCCGACCCCAGCGCGATCATCGCCCACGCCTCCCAAGCCATCACCCTCGATGATTACTCCGTCGCCCGCCTGACCCGCGATGGCTTCCGCACCACCACCGTCGACAACATAGAACTTTCTCCCAAGGTCATGCAGCTCGAAATGGATCTCCAAGAGATCGAACTCGGCGACTTCAAGCACTACATGCTCAAAGAAATCTACGAACAACCCGAAGCCATCGCTCGCTGTCTCAAAGGCCGACTCAACAAAAACGAAGGCAAAGTCGTCCTCGGCGGCCTCATGAACTTCTCCAAAGAACTCGTCAAATCCCGCCGCGTTATCCTGACGGCTCAAGGCACCGCACTCCACAGCGCCATGATCGGCGAGTATCTCCTCGAAGACCTCGCCAAAATTCCCGCCGAATGTGAATACGCCAGCGAGTTCCGCTATCGAAACCCACTCATCGAAGACCGCTCGGTCGTCATCGCCGTCTCTCAATCCGGCGAAACCGCAGACACGCTCGCAGCCCTCGAAGAAGCCAAAGATCGCGGCGCCCTGTCACTCGGCGTCATCAATGTCGTCGGCTCCACCATGGCAAGAGAAACCGACACCGGCGTCTACCTCCGAGTCGGCCCAGAAATCGGTGTCGCGTCCACCAAAGCATTTACGGGTCAAGTCGCCGTCCTCACCATGATCTCCCTCTTCATGGCACGCCGCCGCATGATGTCCCCCGAAGCCAGCGCACGCCTCATGCGTGAACTCGACCGCGTCCCAGGCATGATCCAGCAGGTCCTCGAAACCAACGATCGCATCAAAGAGATCACGGCCAAGTATGTCCACCGCGAGAACTGGCTCTTCCTGGGCCGCGGCTACAACTACCCGACTGCATTAGAAGGCGCCCTCAAACTCAAAGAAATCTCCTACATCCACGCCGAGGGCATGCCCGCCGCCGAAATGAAGCATGGCCCCATCGCCCTCATCGACGAAGGCATGCCCGTCGTCTTCATCGCCAACCAAGGCAGCCAGTACGACAAGGTCCTCGCCAACATCGACCAAGTCCGCGCCCGAGGCGGCCATGTCATCGCTGTGGCCACCGAAGGCGACAAACAAATCGAATCCCTCGCCGAAGATGTTCTCTACATTCCACAGGTCGAAGAGTGCCTGAGTCCAATGGTCGCCGTGATTCCACTCCAACTTTTGGCCTACCACGCCGCGGTGCTGCGTGGCCACGATGTTGACAAACCAAGGAACCTCGCCAAGTCCGTGACGGTTGAATAATGGCAAGGCCAAGGCCATGGTGCAAGCGTACTAACGCGAGCAACCCCTCGGTGAATATGTCAGTGGGTATGCTTTTAAGGCGTCATTCTCGCGCGTTAAATATCGGAAGCCGAATACTCAGTTCGCTTCCTATTTTGGGTTGGAGTGTTGTTGTGTACCTGGTCATGATGACATTTTTCGTTTATTCAGCAATTGGCGAGGAAGGCCCTGGATTGGCGATTGCATTGTTTGTGCTGTTGTATGGATTTTTGGCAGCGCCCGTATTCATTGCAGGGGGAATCTTGTCATTCATCGGACGCAAAAATCTCAAAACAAAAGTACTCAATGCTCGATGTCAAGTATGTGTTTATTGCTTCTATGACCTTTCGGGTCGTCCATTCGGTAGCGACACCTGCCCCGAATGCGGCCTCTACACCCCCCGCCGCGAATGCGTCCGCCTCTGGGCCAAACTCCTCCGCTCGCGCATCTGATCCCCAAGGTCTCCTTTCAACTTATCAGTTCCCATAAAACCAAATCTCCCCTCAAGTCCCATATCAAAGGTTCCGATAGCCAATCAGTACCTCTGTAAAAGGACAACTATGAGCGTCATTCTCGCCACATCCAATCAAACCCCCCAAACCCCCCAGCCCCCCCAAACCCGCCGGGCACCCGTCCAGGTCGAGATCAACCAAGGCCTCACCTCCGACGCACTCACCCTCCGCCCGCTCGGATACACCGACGAATCCGCCTTCGTCGAAGCCCTCAACCGCTCCCGTCTCCCCCTCCGCCGTTGGATTCCGCTGGAAAAAACAGGCGAATCCCCAACTGACTACTTCCATCGCCAACTCCAAAAAACAATCCAAGGCGAAAAATCAGGCACCGCCTGCCGACGCGCAATCTTCCTCAACGACAACACCTTCGCAGGCATGGTCAACATCATCAAAATCGAACGAGGCATGGAATGGACCGCCGAAGCCAACTGGTGGATCGACTCAGCCCACGCCGGCAAAGGCCTCGCCACCCAAGCCCTCCAACTCCTCCTCGACCACGCAATGACCGACATGCCCATCGGGCTCGGCCTCCACCAAATCCGAGCCATGATCTGCCTGGACAATCCGGGTTCAGTCCGAGTCGCCGAAAAGCTCGGCTTCAAAAACTCAGGCAACACCGATCTCCTCGAAGTCAACCACGCCCTCATCACCCACCACGAGTTCCGCCTCTAGCGAGCCGCGACCGTCAGGGAGTGGTCTTCTGCACTCCTAAACCGAACCCAAACAAAAAAAATGAAAT
>JALSHW010000158.1 GCA_026982035.1 Phycisphaerales bacterium
ATGCCCATGGACACACCGCCCGGGATGGCGGCTTTGTATTTTTTGCCGCCTTTGATCCCGCCGCAGTAGTCTTCGATGAGCGTGCGCAAGGGGACACCGAGTTCGAGTTCGTAGCATCCGGGTTTTTCGACATGGCCTGAGACGCCCATCAACTTGGTCCCGTAAGACGGCGGGCCACCGATGGAAGAATCAACGCCGAGTTCGCAGAACGCTTTGGCGCCATCAGTCATGATGTAAGGGAGATGGGCGAGGGTTTCGACATTGTTGATGATGGTTGGGCGACCAAAGAGGCCTTTGATGGCGGGGAAGGGTGGTTTGATTCTTGGCCAGCCGCGTTTGCCTTCGATGCCTTCGAGGAGTGCGGTTTCTTCGCCACAGATGTAGGCGCCGGCTCCGCGATGGACATAACACTCAGCGACGAATGGATCGCCAGATGCCGAGGGTTTGTTGATCATGCCGTTCTTACCGAAGATGCCATTGTCGTAGGCCTCCTTGATGGCGGTTTCGAGGACCTTGGCTTGGTGGTGGTATTCGCCTCGGATAAAGATGTAGGCCTTGTCAAGTCGGCAGGCGTACATACAAATCGCAATGCCTTCGAGCATGCCGTGAGGATCAAAGTCCATCAGGAGTCGGTCTTTGAAAGTACCCGGCTCAGATTCGTCAGCGTTGATGGCGAGGTACCGATCCTGACCATCGGGGTCTGGAAGAAAAGTCCATTTGAGCCCACAGGGGAAACCCGCCCCGCCACGACCACGGAGGACGGAGTCTTTGACCTCGCTCGTCACATCCTCAGGTTTCATGGTGAGGGCTTTGCGGAGTCCTTCGTAGCCGCCGGTTTTGACAAACTCGTCATAGCCAACGACATGGCGATCGCGGATATGCCCGAAAGGGGCCGTTGGGATTCGTTTGAGCAGGATGTGCTCGGAGAGTGTGTTGTCCCATACTTTTTTCGGCATTGATCGGCTCCAAGCAGACTAGAGGGCAAGGCGGTCGATTCTAGCCAGCGATGGGGCATTTGTGCATCAAATAGAGTCTGCGGTGGTATGCTCAGGCATGAAAATACTTGTACTTGGCGGAACACAGTTCAGCGGACGGGCGTTTGTAGAGCAAGCGTGCGGAGCCGGGCATGAAATTACAGTGCTGCACAGGTCGCCAGCAGACCCCGGACTGCCATCGAGCGTTCGACGGCTCATCGGCGACCGTGACCCCAAGATCGGGGATGGGCTGGGGGAAATCCAGAAACTGATTGACACTGGGGAACGGTTTGATGCGGTGGTGGATATGTGCGGATATGTGCCACGGGTGGTGATGGCGAGTTGCGAACTGCTCAAAGACGCTTGCGATATGTACCTGTTTATCTCGACGATCAGCGTGTATCCAAGATATGGAAATCTCGAATCGCCGGATGAAGATTCGAAACTGATTGATCTTAAAGACAAAGCAGTCGAAGAAATCAACGGCGAAACCTACGGCGGATTGAAGGTCTTGTGCGAACAAATCGTGACTGGATACTTTGGGGGGAACTCCTGCATCGTGCGACCAACAGTCATTGCAGGCCCGAATGATCCAACGGATCGGATCACTTGGTGGACTCGGATGCTGGGGACTCAAGATCGGGTGATCTTTCCCAAAGAACCATGCGGGCTCGCGGGATTTATTGATGCGCGTGATCTGGCGGCGTTCTTTCAACACTGCATCGAACAACATATTTTTGGGATCTTCAATGCGGTGGGCCCAGAAATTGGGCTTGGGCTGCGGTCGTTTATTGAGCGGACACACAAGGCCCTGGATTCCAAATCAGAACTCGTCGAGATTGATCCGGCCCGGCTCAAAGAACTCGGAGTCAACCCGTGGGCAGATATCCCAACCTGGATTCCTGAGAATGGGCAGTCAATGTACCGGATTTCGTGCAAACGAGCGGTCGAGGCGGGGCTCACAATGCGGCCGCTCGAAGACACCATGCGAGATGTGCGGGCTTGGGATGTTGGACGCGGGGAACCAGAACTCACTGCAGGAATATCGGCCCAGCGGATGCAAGAAGTTCTCGAAAAATCTTGATCACTGATCATCGCGAAACTCGATTTCTTCGATGGTGGTTTTTCGGAGGATAACTTTTTGACCTTCGATCTGGCCATCGGTTTCTTGGGTGGCTTTGGAGATGGTCTCGGTGTGGGAGTCCGGCTGAACCGGCTTGGTGGTCGAGTGCCAGAGGTGGCCGAAGAACTGACCGATGGCGCGGGTGATCGGAATATCTTTCTTGTCGTTCACGCACTATTCTAGTCCTATGAGTACAAAGAACGACCATCGGTGCGCTTGGGCCAAAGGGGAAGCCGATATTGTGTATCACGATACCGAATGGGGGGTGCCCAATCGAGATGAACATCATTTATTTGAAATGCTGACGCTCGAAGGGGCCCAGGCGGGGCTGAGCTGGTCGACGATCTTGAATAAACGGGAAGGATATCGAAAACTGTTCAAGAAATTTGACCCCAAAAAAGTCGCCAAATTCACCCAAGACGACATCGAACGGCTCATGCTCGATGCGTCAATCGTCCGAAATCGGCTCAAAATCGAATCCACAATCAGCAACGCCAAGGCCGTCCTTGAACTCTACAAACAAGGCACGAACTTCAGCGAATTAATGTGGTCGTATGTGGACGACACGCCCATCGTAAATCGGTACAAAACCATGAAAGACCTGCCGGCCCAGACGGATCTATCAAAGTTCATTTCGAAGGATTTGAAAAAGCGAGGGTTTCGGTTTGTGGGGCCAACCGTAATCTACGCAATGATGCAGGCGTGCGGGATGGTCAATGACCATGTGGTTGGGTGTTTCCGACATTCGCAAGTCTAGAACCCGTGGCACAGGCGTCCCGCCTGTGTTCTTCTAACAGCAATACCAAAAAGAGAAGACACAGGCGGGACGCCTGTGCCACGGGTTTTTGTGTTTTAGATATCTTCTTTGACGGCCCCAGTGCCGCCTTGCTTATAGGTGCCATTCTGGATCTGCTCGATCATCTCCACAGCCCGCTCAGGAGTCAGATTTTCATGCAAATCTTCGTTATACAACGCCGCCGGGGCGGTGCCGCAGGAGCCAATGCATTCGAGCTCCACTAAGGTGAACTTGCCA
>JALSHW010000159.1 GCA_026982035.1 Phycisphaerales bacterium
CCAATCATCGCAAAGTCCCCAATCTTCACCGACCCCCCAAGTGTCGTTCGCCCACAAATCAAAGTATCCGTCCCAACCACACAATTGTGCGCGATGTGCACTTGGTTATCAATCTTCGTCCGATCCCCAACCGTCGTCGCTCCGATCTTGGCCCGATCAATCGTCACGCACGCCCCCATCTCCACATCATCCCCAATCTCCACAATCCCGATCTGAGGCACCTTCATCGCACCACGCCGATTCGTCGGAGGCAAATACCCAAACCCATCACTCCCAATCACGCTGTTGGCACCCACCTGACACCGCTCCCCAACCACACACCGATCTTCAACCACCACACCGGGTTCCAGAATCGTGCCTTGACCAATCCGCACCCCATCACCCACCACCACATTGGGCATCAACACCACCCCAGCCCCAATCATCGACCCCGCCCCAACCATGCACCCAGCCCCAATGGCGGCACTCAAATCAACATCAGCCAATGGATCCACCACCGCCGAAACATGCACCCCAGCACCAGGCCGAACCCGCCCAGGATTGATCGCCTCAAGCAACACCACCAACGCCTCATCCGCATCATCAACCACAATCAACGCACGATTCTCAGGATCATGCCCTGGTACCTCAATCCCATCACTCACCAAAGCGCACCCACACCCAGAATCAGCCCACATCTTGGCAAAATTACTCGACCGAATAAAAGTCAGCGTCTGTGCATCCCCATCCTCAATCGACCCAAGGCCATCGAGCATCACATCCGGATCACCAATCAACCGCCCCCCAAGCAACAAACACAAATCCCCAGCACCCACCGGAAGCGACAACACCCCCCCGTCGGGATTCTGGGTCGTGGATTCTGTTTCTCCAATAGCCATAAAAAACCAACTTGATAAAACAGTTTACGGTGCGTCAAACTCATTATTCATCAGCGTAATCACCTGGTCGGTAATATCAATCGACTCATGCCGATACATCACACTCTTGGTAATAATCGCCCGGTACACATCGGCGTCCGAAGCGTTCGTTTCCGGAATCGGAAAACTCGTGTCATCAAACAACACAATGTCGTATCCTTCGCGCTCAGCAATCTGAGCAATCGCCGCCTCGACTTTCATAAACAAGTTTCGCCGAACTGAACCCATATCGATCGAAACAATTTGCGACAACGCTTCTTGCCGTGCCTTGAGCACCGCTTGTTTTTCCATGCCTTCTTGGACGATCTCGCGGTGGGCATCGGTTCCTGGAACCAACAACTGAACATTGGCATCGAGTTTCTTAAGGTCTTCAACGATCTCGTTGAGTTGTTCTTGTCGGCTGTCCATCCGGTCGTTGAGCTGGGCCTCAAGCACTTCTCGTTCTTTGAGCCCAGCAAAGACATTCAAAATATCAACAATCGCAACCGCCGTCGGTTGGGCAGGTGGCCGCGAAGCCGTTGCTGTGGCACGCAAGATAAAGACTGTTCCAAGCAGCATCGCTGCGAGAAGAAGAGTTCGAAAGATATTCGGCTTGGTCTGCATTGCTGCGTTCTCCATTCTTCAGGTTTCTGCGATCCCACTTTTTGGCATCCCACAATGATATACCGCATGGATCACCCAAGGTTGACACCAAAAAAGAACCATTCAAAAAGAACCACTTGGACAAACCCCATTGGACAAACCCCATTGGACAAACCCCATCGGACAAACTCAGTTGAACGGCAAATCCACCGAAAATGTAAACAACCGGGTTTCGTCCGTATCTTCTTTTACAATCGGGAACCCAAAATCAAACGCCAACGGAGCCGGAGACAACGCAGGCATAAAGACCCGGAACCCAAACCCCACCGACACCCGATATTCATCAAACCCAGGATCAAACGACACCGTCCCAGAATCCACAAACACCACCATCGAAAGAATGTCCTCATACACCGGCTGCTGAATCTCAGCACCCAAGAAGAACTGATAAGTCCCCCCCACCGAAAACTCCGACGCAAGCCCATTGTCGTTCCGAACACCCTTAGGTGATACCGTCCGGAACTCAAAGCCACGGAAATTCTGTCCACCAGAGTAGAACCGCTCATAGGTCGGCGTGTTGTCCCGCCCCTGCGGAATATACCCAAGTTGTGTACTGAGTTTCAAAATCGTCGACCGACCAAGATAATCCTCACGAATCGGCACAAAAACATTGTGCTTCAAATTGATCGGTGTATACACAAAATCACCCACCACCTGCTCAATACTGATCGACGACCGCGATCCCTTGGTCGGCCGAATCCGAGAATCAAGCGTCGTCCGTGACAACGAAGCAGACAACCCCACAAGCGTCGTCGGATCCGCAGCCAAAAACACATCCACCGGACGCGACGGATCAACATCACCAAGCTCAATCTGATTGTACCGAAAGTTCATATTCCCCGTCCATCGCGTCCCGAACCGACGACCAAGCCCAAGAGTCACACCCGCCCGCTGCTCATCAAACTGCTCAAAGTTCCGCCGACGAAAGAACGCACTGACCGACCCCGAATAATTCGACTCCATCAAATACGGCTCAGACAACGAAGCACGAAAGGTCTGAATCTCATTCCCAGGCAACGCCTCAATCTGAAAGGTCTGCCCCCCACCACGAAACGCCCGTCCAGACCAGAACTCGCCAAACGAATCAGGCGTATCCCGAATATCAAAGTTCCGCTGCGTAATCGCAATCCGACCAATCACACCAGAATCCGAAGACACCGCACCACCAAGATCAAAACTCCCCGTATTGGTCTCCTCAATCTCAATCAACACATCCCGAAAAGTAGATTTATCCGGAGGCGTCAGCGTCAACGAAATCGGATCATACTTCTCTGAATCTCCACCATCCCCAGATGCGCCCTTCGGGTCCTCCCCAAAAGTCGTCCCATCCCCCCGACGCGCCCGAGGCACAAACTCATCGTCCCACACCTCAGCAAAGAACTCCACACCAGATTCCTGAGGCGTCACACGCGCACCCGTCCGATCGTTGAACAAACGCAACAACCGAAGCCGAGTCTTGCTCCGTTCCATCGCCGTCGTATCCAAAGGCCGCGTCGGCTTAAGCTCAATCTGACGACGAATCACCTCTTGCCGGGTCAAATCAT
>JALSHW010000160.1 GCA_026982035.1 Phycisphaerales bacterium
CGCGGCGATCCGAGAAGCACTCACCAATCCATCGGTTGCCCAGACCGTCGAAGAGATGCGACTGGCCTTTGCAAGCAGAGCCAAACTCATCATGAACCGGCTCGCCGAGATCCCCGGCGTCACCTGCCCCACCCCGACCGGGGCGTTCTATGTCTTCCCCGATGTCTCTGGACTATTCGGCAAAACGACCCCAAAGGGAGCCAAAATCACCGACGCCCCCAGTTTATCCGAAGCCCTCCTCGACGAAGCCCACATCGCCTTCGTCCCAGGCAACGATTTCGGCGGCTGTGGCGGCAACCATGTCCGAATCTCCTTTGCCTGCAGCGACGACCAAATCAACCAAGGCATGGATCGCTTCAAAAAGTTTGTTGATTCACTCAACTGAGCAATCGAATCCGCCGATAACCCTGCATGGACGCGACTCCTCAACTCCGACTCGTTGGCGACATCGAACTCAAGCCCTGCCCAACCTGCAGCGGCGTCGGCCATGTGCCATGCTCCCAAACGGTCGCCGTCCGAACAATGGGACTCAACGGCGTGCCCTCTCTCCAACCCTCCACAGGCCACCCGATCCCCTGCCCATCATGCAACGGCAAAAAAATGATCACCAACTTCGGCTAATCCAACTTCGGCTAATCCTATTCTCACAATTCACTCTCAACCCTCAAGGCCTCGTCAATGTCCGCACCGGGCTCGGCGCGTCGATCTCAACCAAATCCTCTTTCAAATCCCACAAGAGCGTCCGCGCTGACACAGGCGTTGGATTCGTCGAATCTCGCAGCGTCACCAAACGATCCCCATCGGCATACGCAAAGAGCGTCTCTTTGAGCGCGTCATAGATCGCATAGTCGCTCAGCAATGTCCGCTGCAAGTCTGCAAACCGAACCCGCCCAGAAGCATCAGCCCGCTGCATCGCGATCGGCCCGGTCGAATCGCTGCCGTTGAATGCTGTGAATGTCGCATCAAGCCGATCACACTCCAACTGGGACACCCGCCCGGTGGTCAACGATTTGTGACGAATATTGACCTCATCAATCACCACCGCCCGTCCATTGGATCGATCCAGTTCCATCGAACCCAACCAGGTCATGCGGGTAAGCCCAGGCCCTGATGTGCTTGGCATAACCGACGCCGACTCTCCAACGGCTCCGCCGGGCTGGTCTTCTGTCCGATCCATCAAAACCAACATCCCCGACGAATGAACCCTCAGCACCTGTGTCTGATTGTCGGCAACCAACTGGGCCCCTTCCAAATACATCACCCCAATCGCTCGCTCTGGATTCTCCGGGTCATATTGGCGAGATTCGACATTCGCCAGCACCGGGTCCCCCCCCGGTACCGCTCGGCCATACGCACGCGCCTGGAGCAACGCTCGGCCCTGATCGGGGTCCGAATCCGCCGCATTGGGATCCGTAATATGCCCCATCCCAGTCGCAGCGGTCAGATCAATCTCAAGACGGTCGGCCTTGAGCGTATCGATGGTCAGCATGTCGGGTGTCGACACCGCAACCACATTCCCCAAGCACTCAATACTCCCAGTGGCATCTTCAAAACGCATCCCTTGATCCCAGTTAACCTGCAGATGCCCCCCCGTTGGAGACCCATCGACCACAATATCGTGATCAAATCGACCAGGCCCATCAACCCGGATCGACCGCGATCGGGTATTGATCCAAATGTCCCGTCCATTGACAACCGAGCCCCCCTGCCCGGCAACCGCCTGCTGGCTTGGGTCATCTTGATCGGCCACAATATGAATCAAATCACGACTGGTGTCCAGTTCCACACGATGACCCGACGCATGGGTCTGTTGCTCTCCAAAGAACTCTGTCCCGCCGACTGCTGAGGCCCAAGAAACCCTCATCGTCCCGTCGAACTCCCGCGTCAATCGTGCATCGAGTTTGTCCGTCTCAACACGCCCATCAGCCGAACTCCCAACCACCACGCCTAAAGCAGAAAGCGTATTGAGTTCAATACCCCCGGCTCCGTCTGATTGAAATCCAAACGCAAGCGTGTCTCCCGAAAGCGAACCCGCATCCGACACCAATGAACCCCGCCCAAGGGTGACTGACCGGAGGGTTGATTGATCGGATTTATTCGACTCAACCCCAGCATCAAACTCTGCTAAAAATGTCTGGGCTTTGAGCACCGCATCGGCCCGAGTACTCAGCACCTCACCAGCAAAGAAAGCGGATTGGAGTTGGTTCGTCAATGATCCGTCGGGATTCTGGACCAGTACGAACTCGGCTTCATCGAGCCATTCAATGCGTGTGCCGGGCTCAACGCCCTGACCAGCTCGGCTGGGTGATCCCATGGCAACACCAGTAAGAGTTTCGATCAACCCAGCGGATTCAACCATGATCTTCCCACGACCAAGATCCGCCAAAAGCACCTCCGACCGAAGCGTGCCGGCCTCTTCGACGACAATCTCTACGGGCTTCTCAGAAGCCCCCACCAACTCAAGAACCCCACTGGTCGCACCATAATTCACCCGTTGAGCCAAACCCCGCACCCCGTTCTGCCCCCCCCGCACTTCACCACCTTGTTGAGCCGAAGTCTCAAAGACGACTTGTTCATTGGCAACAAACGACAACGCAAGTTCTTGGGTAGACAAGGCCGTCTCATCGGGCTCTTCGATCGGACGCACCACCAGCCCTCCATCCCAAGTCACCAAAATTTCACCCTCGCCCAACTCGGTGGCCGCACTGGCAGACGAAGATGCGCGATCGGAAGTCTCCTTCCGAACAGATTGATGCGGTGTTGAAGCCCCAGCCCTTTGGACAGGTTCACCTGCTGGTGCCGAGTCCGCTGGCTGGGTGTGGTCTTGAGATTGAGCACCCGCCACTTTGGAGGGCTCTACTTTGGAGGGTTCTACTTTGGGGGGTTCTACTTTGGGGGGTTTGGGGGGTTGGGGGGTGCTGAAAGTAATTGGTTTGATGGCTGAATCACTCAAAGCGCCATCGGTGAGCATCGCCCAGATATCCAATGCGTCGGCCTGGAGCGTCCCCGTTCCAACCATCTCCACCAAAACATTCTCATCAAACCGGATGTGGTAAGGCGTGCGCTTTGGTTCGGCGGGTTCAGAAACGG